>NZ_JACSMC010000025.1:0-40825 GCF_018618435.1 Exiguobacterium sp. s150
AAAGACAAACGGCCGCCAGATGGCGACCGTTTGCGTTGCTCGTCCGACGGCGCCCCGACTCCTGCAGGAGAGCAATCCGACGGAGACCCGGCAGCGACGCTAGTCGCGATGCGGCTCCGGGATTGCCTGCGGAAAGCGTGGGCGTCGGAAGGACGAGCGATTCGATTGATGTTAGTCAACAAGCTGAAACGCCTCGGGATACCCGAGGCGTTTCTTGTTATGAGGCTGTCCCTTTTAGCTTCCCAGGAAGCTTGCAACGCTCGAAATAAATCATTTGGCCGTGCCGGACGATGCGTGCCCCTTTCCCATCATGGTTCGCCTCACGAAGCCGCAAGAGCCCTTTCTCCTTCGCCTCGTGATCGTCCTTCGCGTCGAGCGTCTCGTTCAAGACGATTGTGCCATCGTTTTCAAACGCGGTGATCATATACTGTGCCATCTCCATTGCCCCCTTTGTATCTCCATTGTACTGAATGGTCATTCATTCTTCAAGGGGACGTGTCGCGAGCTCCTCGAACGTGAGTTGACGCGCCGTCTCCGTCCGCGGGATTAATTCGGAGGCCGTCATCCCAATCAAACGGACGGGTTCACTGATTGCCATCTCATCGAACAGACGACGGGCGAGCCGTTTAATCTCGTCATGGTCGTGTGTCGGATGGTTCAGTTTGATTTGATGGCTCCGTGCCTGGAACTCACTCGTCTTGATTTTAATCGTCACGGTCTGGCAACTGAGCTCACGACGGTCGAGTTGACGCAAGACGTCCTCGATTTCCGGGACGACCCGTTCAAACACTTCTTCCGGGTCATCGAGGTCGAAGGCGAACGTCGTCTCAGAGCCAATCGATTTCCGTTCCCGTGTGGGGACGACCGGGCGACTATCGCGGCCGTGGGCGAGTTCAAACAGTTGTGTCCCACGGTCATGGCCGAAGATGGCTTTTAGTTGTGCGACGTCTGCTCGCTGCAGATCGGCAATCGTCTCGAAGCCGTGCTTGAATAAGATTTGCGCGGTCACTTTTCCGACGCCGTGCATCGTGGTGATCGACAGCGGGGCGAGGAACGTTTCGACTTCTTGCGCCGTGACGACGGTCAGCCCGTTCGGCTTTTGAAATCCGGACGCGATTTTGGCGACGAACTTCGACGGGGCGACACCGGCCGAGGCAGTGAGCCCGGTCCGGCGTTTGATTTCTCCGAGGATATAACGGGCCACATATGTGCCGGACGTGCTCATGAGCGCGTTATCGGTGACGTCTAAATACGCTTCGTCGAGCGACAACGGTTCGACGAGTGGGGTGACCGATTTGAAGATGGCCATGACTTGCTCGCTCACTTGGCGGTACGCTTGAAAGCGAGGTTTGACGAACGTCGCCTGAGGACAGAGCGCGAACGCCCGTCGAGATGACATGGCGCTGTGGACGCCGTACTTTCTTGCCTCGTACGAACAGGTCGCGACGACACCACGGCTATGGGGTGCTCCTCCGACGATGACGGGCTTGTCGCGAAGATGAGGCCGGTCCCGCTGCTCGACCGAGGCGTAAAACGCATCCATGTCGACGTGGATGATGAGGCGTTCCATGTCATTCTCCTTTCCATTCAAATCAATTTAAGTCTATTATACCGAACTTTTGTTCGATGTTTTATTTTTCTGCCTCTTGATTGCTTGCTTCGTGTTCACTTGCGTCGGAAACTGTAGGAGCGAGCCGATCCAATTCTTCCGTTTCAACCACACTTGGATGATGACGGTAAAGAGGAGAATCATCGCCCAGGCGAAGACGTAACCGAGCGGCCAGTCGAGCTCGGGCATCTCTTTGAAGTTCATTCCCCAGATGGCGCCGAACGCGACGACGGGGGTCGTCAGCGCCGTGAAGACGGTGAGCGCCTTCATGATCTCGTTCCCGCGAAAGTTCGAGAGCGTCGCGGCGAGGTCGGTCATGGCGATGACGTCGTCCTGATAGTGTTCAATCGATCCGAGCAGTCGTTCGACGCGATACGTCGCGAGCCGGTAAGGCTTCAACTCGTTCAAGTCCATGTCGAGGAATGCCTCCCGACCGGCCTGTAACAGTTCGCGATACGGGACGACTGTATCTGACCAACGTTCGATTTCGCTGCGGAGCCCGAAAATCTCATTCATGAACTCAGGCGGCACTTGTCCGCTCATCTCACGCTGGGCAATCATGAGACGCTCCTCGTACTCGTCAATCCCGTGAAAGTAATAGTCCATTCTCTCGGCGAGCAGCTCATAGAACGCTTCAAGCGGCGTCTCATAACGTTTTGCTTTGACGACTTCACAAAACAAATCGTCAAACCCGATCGTCCATAAGAAATCAGGCCCGACAAAGTAGTGTCCGACCTTTTGAGGTTCCCGCTCAAGCTGTTCATAGTCGAGGGTGAGCGAGCCGTATAGATAGCGATCGCCGACGATGATTTTCGTGACTTTCGCTGTCGTCAGTTGATCGAGCCAATACGTGTACGCCTCCTCGTAACGCTGATCGATGTGCACGGACTCCTCGGGCCGTGTGTACCAGTTCCACTTCATCTTCCATTCCTCCAATTCCATTCTCTATCCACTATTCCCGAATTGATAAGAAAGTTGGCATCTCGGAAGAAGTTTCGTTAAGATGGAGGTACTGAATTAGAGAGAGGTGCTAGCATTGGCGACAAAAATCGGACAGCTCAAAGTGGGCGATACGTTAGACCAATATGTGATGATTAAACAATCTTACCGGGGACTGGCCGGGAACGGGAAGCCGTACTTGACGCTCATCTTATGTGACGAGAGCGGGGAGATTGAGACGAAGCTGTGGGACAGCGCCGACACGGACAAGTATGCGATGAAAAAAATCGTCCATGCCTCGGGTGAGGTGATGGATTACCGTGGACGCACGCAACTGAAGCTGAAGCAAATCTCCATCATCGAAGGGGAGACCGACATCGCACCGTACGTCCGCTCCGCCCCGGTCGCGAAGCCGGAGCTCGAAGCGACGATCCGCTCGTATATCGATGCGATTCGTCACGACGGGATGCGCCAGCTCGTCCAGTCGATCGTCGACCGGAATGAAGAGGCGTACTTGACGTATCCGGCGGCCGTGCGGCACCATCACGCCGTCTACTCAGGCCTCGCTTTCCACGTCATGTCGATGTTGAAACTCGCCGATGCGATGTGCGACCTGTATCCGCAATTGAATCGGGACTTGCTCGTCTCGGGTGTCGTCTTGCACGATTTGGCAAAAGTGATTGAACTGTCGGATGCGATCACACCGGAATACACGCTCGAAGGCAAGTTGCTCGGACACTTGTCGCTCATGGCATCCGAAATTGAAGTCGTGGCCCGTGAGCTCGGTACCGACCGCGAAGTCGTGACGCTGCTTCAGCATCTCGTCCTCAGCCACCACGGCAAGCCGGAGTGGGGATCGGCGAACGCACCGCAACTTCCAGAAGCGGAGATGCTGTTCTTCATCGACAATATCGACGCACGCATGAACATGTTCGACAAGGCGTTCGAAGGCGTCGAGCCGGGGACGTTCACAGAACGCGTCATGGCGCTCGACAATCGCGCTTTCTATAAACCGAACCTATGAAAAAACGGTCGCTCTCATTTGTGAGGGCGACCGTTTATGGCTTATTGTTCAGTTGATTCTTCAGCTGGTGCTTCTTCAGCTGGTGCTTCTTCAGAGGCTTTCACAGCTTCTTTGACTGCATCGAACTGTTGCGAGGCTTTCGCGTCTTTCACGTCGACGTTATATTTTTCAATCAACTCGGCGTAAATCTTGTTCGCATCAACCGATGCTGCTTTCTCGGCTGCGAGTTCTTCACGGATGCGATCTTTCTCATCCTCGAGCTTCAAGTCTTTCTCTTTGCGGTCGACGACTTTAATGACGTGGTATCCGAACTGTGATTGAATCGGCTCAGAGATTTCGCCGACGACATCTTCACGGAACGAGTACTCTTCGAATTCAGGCACCATCGCACCGGCTGAGAAGTAGCCGAGGTCGCCGCCTTGTTCACCAGAACCTGTATCCGTCGATTTCTCTTTCGCGAGTTCTGCGAAGTCCGCACCGTCATTCAACTGCTTGATGATGTCTTGTGCTTCCTCTTCCGTCTCGACGAGGATATGGCTCGCTTGGACTTCAACGTTTTCCTTCGCGAACTGTGCTTCGATTTCTTCGTCCGTCACGTCGACGAGCTCAGATTTCGCTGCATCGACGAGCATCTGGCCACGGAGTGCCTCTTTGAACTCGTCCGTGCCGCTCATGCCGGCTTGTTGAATCGCTTGTTCGAACTCTTCTGTCGAGTTGAACTGTTCTTCTGTTTTACTGTACTCTTCTTCGACTTTGTCTTGCTCGACTTTGTCGCCGTACTCTTTTTCGAGAAGTTCGTTCATCGTCTCTTGGAACGCGAGTTGTGGGACCATGCGGTCGTAACTCATGTTCGCGATTTCACCGCGTGTGATCTCGCCGCCTTCGAATGAGACGACAGTCGAATCGTCCGATGCGCCACCGCCGTTTGTCGCAGCGTACGTGCCGCCTGCGCCGATGACGAGAGCGAGTGCAGATGCGCCGACGAGGGCGCCCGTTGAAAACTTCTTATCTTGTTTCTTTGGTTCGTTTGTCATTCCGTTTGACATATATTCCACCCCTAAAAATCAATAAGTTTCTATGTCCGACTATATCACATTTTCTAGATCATGACAGCTGTTCTGTTGCCTGTACAGTATCATAGCACAGAAACGTATCGTATAATGGTAAAAGAGAATGTGAAATGATGGGGTGGGAAACGTGTCGTTAGAAGAGAAAATGAAACAATTGTCATATCAAATGGAGCTGTTGATGCAGTCGGTCGACTGGTCGGACCGGCCCTTCGAATATGAAGTCATTCGGGCGAACTTGACGCGAGACGACGTCGAAGCGTTCTACGCCTTGTTAGAGGAGATTCGCCAACAACAAACCGAGCAAGGGCGCTACGGTTTGTCGTCCGTAGAACCCTTGCTCGTCAATTTCGTCGGCATGTTACACCCGGCGCTCGATCCTGAAACAATCTTGGCGGCGTGCGTCAAGCAACAGATTGCGCTTGACGTGACCGAACCGCTCTATCGGCAGGTCAAGCTTCTTTCGTGATGTCGTCGTCTTCCGGGCGACGACCGGCCTCTTCGGTGATCATCTTCGACGTCTCTGCGAAAATGTCCATGAAGTTGTCCCCATAGAGGCGACGGACGATCGCGGTGATGTCCGTCAAGTCCGGGTACTTCCCATAAAGTTCTTGGAGCGGCAACGAAGCACGGAACACGCCGTTTTCTTCCGGGTCGAACGCATGAATCGTCTCGAGCAAGAGCGCCTCACCTTCTGGCGTCAATTGGACGTACGTGTTGCGCTTGTCGGTCTCTTTCTTTGAGAACGTGAGCAAACCGCGGTCTTCTAACTTTTTCGAGAAGTTGAACGCCGTCGAGACGTGCATGACGCCGTACTTGGCGATTTCCGAGATTGAGGCGCCCCCGAGCGCGTGCGCAATCCACAAGATGTGATGCTCGTTGATGTTCAAATCGAACGGTTTAATCCAATTTTGCCAGTCCTTCTCGACCGTCTTCCACAATGCTTTACTGAGTTGAATGATTTTATGGCTATACAACATGGCCTCAGGGCCAGTGAACTCTTTTTCTTGCTCCATCTCGATCCACCCTTTCCGGATACAAAGTGACTAAAACGACGGACGATGAGGACAGACCGCTTAGTTGGTCTGTTTCGCTTTCGCTTCGGTCATATCTGACTGTACGTTTGAAAGCTCGTTAAGGTTTCCTTGGATCCGCTCGATTGAAGGCTGAATGTCTTGCTGATAGCGTTCGACTTCGGCTTTCACTTGATCCGTTAATTCTTTCCCTTGCAGTTTTCCTGCTTGCGCGACATGCGACGCGTTGGCCGCTACTTTTTGGAATTGTTCTTTCAACGTAGTGATTGTAGACGCGCGATGTTGCGTCGAAGCGGCATCGTTCGCCGTTCCGCGCGCGAGTTTTTTCACGGTCGCAACCCCTAAAAACGCTACGACGAAGCCGAAAGCAACCCAATCTCGACGATTGTGACTCGACAATACATTCCCCTCCTTAAGCACGATGATGCTAGAATACATTCTTTTCATATTATTTTACCAAAAAAGAGAGATTAAAAACCTATATCTCAAATAAAATTTTTCAGAACATTCAATTTTGACCGAAAAATCTTTTTATTTTAAAATATAGGTAAAGGAAGGTGACCTCCAGTGAATATGCAAAAGCGTTGGGTCGATGACATGTTGGACCTGTACAACGCGGCGAAACGACTCGGAGATGACACTTGGGCACATACGATCATGAAAGCACTCGAGGCAGGGTACGAAGCATCGGAGTTGAATGAACAAGAGCGCAAACAAACGATATTAGAAAAGCGCCTCATGGAAATAGATGCCCGCCTACACGAATTAAGAAAACAATTTGAACATGCCGAATCTGTCAAATCGCGTCAGCAGCTGTACGAACAGGCGATCAAATTACAAGTCGAACGGGCGCAAATCGAGGAGGAGCGGAAACGCCACCACGATTCGATCAATTCGACATAAAAAACGGACCAGGCGTCGTGCGCCTGGTCCGTTTCGTTCATACGTGCGTTGAGATGTTCGCCGCCAATGTCTTGAGGGCGTCTTGTGAATAGTCGTCGGCGTGCGTCTCCCACTTGGCCCCGAACCCGTCGTCATGACCGAAGCGCGGAATGAGGTGGATATGGAAATGGTACACGGTCTGACCGGCGATCTCCTCGGCGTTCGACAAGATGTTCATACCGATTGCGCCCGTCTCGCGTTGAATCGCGTTCGCAATCCGTGGCACCGTTTTGAATACGTCCGATGCGACCGCCTCGGGCAATTCGTATATGTTCCGGGCGTGATGTTTCGGGATGACGAGCGTATGACCGTTCGTCACTTGCGAGATGTCAAGAAAGGCGACGACAGACTCGTCCTCGTAGACTTTGTGAGACGGGATCTCACCTTTGACGATTTTACAAAAAATGCAGTTATCTTCAGTATGCATGGCACGTCCTCCAATCGAATAGGAATACTCGTCTCCATCATAACACGGAAGCTCGGGCGGAAGAACGATTGTCCGAATCGATGCACCTCCTCTACAATAGAAGGAACAAAAACGGAACAGGAGGCGGACACGTGAATTATGAGCGTAAAAAAAGACATGACCGGAAGCGACGGCTACGAATCGGTCTCCTGAGCGCGACTGTCTTTCTCGTCGCGGCTGGCCTCATCTATTTCTTAGGATATCAACCGGCTGCTGAAAACGAACGGATTCATGTTCGATTCAAAGAAGCGCTGTTGACCGAGGATGTCGGATTTTTTGAACAGAACGTCGAATATGCGAACGAGCCGCTCACACGGGCCGAGACGCTCCGCTTCATCCGCTGGTTGAACGACGAACCGAGCATTCGTAGCGAGGCGATCGCCGAAGTCGTGACCGACCGTGAAGACGCAGCAGCGAGCGGGGATGGCTTATTCCGACTGATTGACACAGGGGAAGGGCGGTTTGGCTTCTCCGATTATCGGATTGAGCTGTTACCGAAACAATTGACCGTGACGACCGATGTCCCGTACACGAACGTCTGGGTGGACGGGATTCAAGCCGCGCGACTCGAAGAAGCGGGGGAGACCGTCACCCTCGACCGGATGCCGGGACGATACGACGTGAAAGCGGTCGCGGTCGTGGACGGGACGACACGGACACAGGAAGAGACGGTGACGCTTGTCGACGTGGACGAGCTCGCCTTCTCCCTGCGACCGGAGACGAGCGAAGTGATCGCGGGACAGTTCGACCTCGATCGGACCGAGCTGATTGAAATCGAGGTCGAGGCGCAGACGGGCCATGCCATCGAAGTAATTGACGGGCTTATGAATAAGCGAACGGACGCGGTCAAGGAAGCCGTCGGCGAGCCGGTGAGCGAAACGGAGCGCGTGTGGCGCTATGACGGGTTTGACGTGACGTTTGACGGCGGTCGCGTCAGTCGCATCGACATCGATCTCGCCAAAAGCCCGGATGACTTGATTGCGTTGATTGGTGAGCCGGCCGAGCGAATCGAGGTGGACGGTGGGACGGAGTGGCGTTACGACCGGCCGCTCCTCGAGTCAATTTTCACGTTGTTCGGTTTTCAAACGGATAAACGCTTCTTGGAACGGGACGGCAAACTGTACGTCGTCATCCGCTGAACGAGAAACGGGACCCTCGATGATGAGGGTCCCGTTTTCGGTAGGCATGTGATTAGCGTTTACGCATTGATTTCATGACGAACGATACGATCAAGATCAAGATAATCGCACCGAGAAGTGCTGGTACGATGGCAATGCCGCCAACTGCAGGACCGAAGTCTCCGAAGATGAGGCCGCCAAGCCAAGCACCGATGATCCCGGCAATGATGTTCCCGATGACGCCACCTGGAACATCCTTACCTAAAATAAGACCTGCTAACCAACCGATAATACCCCCGACAATTAACGTGATAATCCAACCCATAAAAACATTCTCCTTTCTGTTTTGTCCATTGTCCTTCTTAACAATTTTATGGAACAATGGAAGTATTGAATAAGTTTTAAAATGCCTTACAGTTCAGATTATTCCCATGTGACAGCTTTTAAAACATATATCACAAAAAAAAGTTGAAAATGAGGGGTGGAGTTTTCATGTTGCACGTCGACAAGTTGAACGGCGGTTATATAGGAAAGCAAGTGCTGCACGATATTTCGTTTGAAGTGAAAAAAGGGGAGCTCGTCGGGCTGATAGGGCTAAACGGAGCCGGGAAGTCGACGACGATTAAACATATTTTAGGACTGCTCAATCCGTTGTCCGGGACGATCACGGTCGACGGGGAGACGTTAGAATCTTCCGAAAAAAACTATCGTAAAAAAATAAGCTATATACCCGAGACCCCTATTTTGTATGAGACGTTGACGCTCCGGGAACACTTGGCGCTCATGGGCAAGGCGTATGGCTTACCAGACGAAGAGTTAGAAGAACGGACGCTGCGTCTGGCGAAAGATATGCGGATGGAGAAGCAACTAGGCTGGTTCCCGTCGGTCTTTTCGAAAGGGATGCGTCAAAAGGCGATGATTTTATGTGCGCTCGTGACGAAGACGCCGCTCCTCATCGTCGATGAGCCGTTCGTCGGACTCGACCCGCTCGCGATTCGACAGCTGCTGCGATTGTTTGACGAATATAAGGAAGACAGCGCCATCTTGATGTCGACCCACATCCTTGAGACGGCGGAACGCCACTGTGATCGCTTCGTCTTCTTACATCAAGGCGTCGTCATCGCGACCGGTACGGCAGCGGAATTGCGTCAGACGTACGGGCTCGACGCGCTCGCGTCGCTCGATGATATTTACGTCGAGGCGATTGAGGCCGAGGAGCGGAAACGATGAACGTATTTCGACAACGGTTTGGTGTCTGGGTCGAGGACGTCGTGAAATATAGCCGCTACGTGGCGAACGGCGGCCTATTGTTCACGCTCTACTTCACGCTCATCTACGGCGCTTTCGTCTACAATCAATTTTTGAGCGGGCTCGACGCTTCGTTCCCGAGCGCCTGGGTCGTCGCGCTCGCGTTCTTGGTCTTGCCGCTCGGTCACCGACCGCGGACGCTGTTGCAAGAAGCGGATCAAGTCTTTTTACTACCGGAACTCGGAAACATCCGGGCTTATATGAACGGCGTTCGCCTTTTCAACGTCGTCTTTGCGTCTGTACGTGCCGTCCTGCTCATGCTTGTCGTGTTGCCGCTTCTCGTCCGGACGCTCGACGTCACGCCTGGCGAAGTGCTCGCGATCATCGCGACGAGCGTCCTGTTGTCTGTCGTCGGCCGCCTAGCGAAGCTTGAAAGCATCCGTTACGTCGGGGTCGTCAGTGCCTTCTTCAGTGCGGGCGTCATGCTCGTCGGATTCCCGATTGTCACGCCGGTGCCGTCACTGTTGGCGCTCATCTATTTACACATCAAACGAAACGAACGCATCCCGCTCGCGGACTGGCTCGTCCTCGAACAGGCGAGCAAGGCACAGTTCAACCGGGTCGTCAGCTGGTTCGTCGATTTGCCGGACATGCGAGAAGACGTGAAGGCACGACCTTTTATCGTGAACGTGATGAACCGTTATTTACTTAAACGTACCGACGCGGCCCGATACGTGTATGGGTTACGAATCGTGCGGTCGAACGACTCGCTCGACTTGATGTTCCGGCTGTCGCTCGTCGCCATTCTGGTCATGTGGTTGTCTGGCGGTTGGTACGTCGGGTTGGTCGTCCCGCTCTTCGTCGGCTTGACGGCGCTCCAACTCGTCCCGCTGTTCAAACGACTCGACTCCGTCTCGATCGCGTCATGGCTCCCGATCACGCGCGCCGAGCGGCTGGCCGCCTACAAGTGGTGGACGCTCCGTCTCCTCGTCGGGCAAGCGCTCGGACTCGGAATTGCGTCGCTTCTATTTGGCGGGACATGGGACGCGCTCGTCGGGCTCGTCTTGGCTTATGGAATCGTGCGCTATTATTTGGCTAGATTAAAATAAAACGAAGGACACCCGCTAGGCGAGTGTCCTTCGGATTGTTGACTAACAGAATGTTTTCGCTCATCCTCTTGGCGCCTCCGCTTGCCCCCAGAAAAGCGAGCTGTGCCCGGTCGGACAAATAAAAAAACTGCAGACAATGTTTTGTCTACAGTCTGGAAGGACACCCGCTAGGCGAGTGTCCTTCGTTTTATTTCTTAGGAGACATGACCGAGACGCTCGATCCGAGGATTTTCGGGAGACGTGTCGGTGTATCCGGTTGTTCTTCGATTTCGCCGTAAGCCGAGATGCCGTGCTCGGCGATATCGAGTCCGATGTCTTCTTGCTCTTCCGTGACGCGAAGCCCAATCGTCACGTCGAGAAGTTTCAAGAACGCATAGCTTCCGCCACCGGCGATGACCATGGCAATCAAGACGCCGAGCGCCTGAACGCCGAGCTGACCGAGACCACCACCGTAGAAGAGACCGGCCGAGCCGATACCTGTGATGTCAACGAGTCGTGGTGAGGCGAAGAAGCCAAGGGCGAGCGTCCCGATGATTCCGGCGACGCCGTGAACCGAGAAGGCGCAGAGCGGGTCGTCGACGTATTTCGCCATGAGGAGGCTCGTCCCGTATGTGGCGACCGCGGCGAGCGCCCCGATGATGACGGCAGCCCACGGTTCGACGAACGCACAAGCGGCCGTGATGGCGACGAGCGCCCCGAGGACACCGTTGACGACTGTCGGGATATCGGCTTTCTTCCGGTGGACCATGACGATGGCGAGCGCCCCGAGTGCGCCGGCAGCCGTGGCGAGCATCGTCGTGAGGGCGACGTAGCCGAAGAACCCGTCAGCGACTGACATCGTCGATCCGGCGTTGAACCCGAACCAGCAAAGCCAGAGGACAAGTCCGCCGACGACCGTTAGGACGTGGTTGTGACCAGCGAGCGACTCTGTCTTCCGACGTGGTTTTAAGATGATCGTTGCCATGAGCGCGGCCATCCCGCCTTGAAGGTGGACGACGGCCGAACCGGCGAAGTCTTGCATCCCCATCGATCCGAGCAGTCCACCGGCCCAAACCGAGCGGGCGACGATCGGATAGAGGATGGCGACGAAGAAGATGCCGAATAGGACGTAAGCAGAGAGCTTAGCCCGTTCTGCGAATCCACCCCATGCGATGGCGAGTGCGACCGCGACGAACGATAACTGGAACAAGAACTTGATGTCGATCGAGACGTTTGCCCAGTCTAAGCTTGTGAACGAACCGTTCAAGAAGAACCCTTCCGTTCCGAACCAGCGCGTCCCGTCCCCGAAGGATAGTCCGAATCCGACAGCCCAAAAAGCGAGTGCCGCCACAGAGAGGCTGATGATTTGTTTGACGGCGACGTGCCCGGCGTTTTTCGCCCGGAGCGTTCCCGTTTCAAGCAGGCCGAAGCCGAGTTGCATCGTCAAAACGAGCAATGCCGCGATGAGTACGAACAGCGTGTCCATATAATACATAATGTCTTCCATGTTGCGATTCCTCCTTTTTTTCATCGGTGTGGGTGAAAAGTTGTTTTCAGTGTAATGCGAATAAACAAGGGTGGATTGCATTTTGTCAGATTATCTGACATAGTTTTTTTAAAAGGAGGATGGGTGTGGTGGACTATAAAACGAAGAAAGTGATCGGAATGGGCGTCATCACGGAATTGACGGGGCTGTCTGAACGCCAAATTCGTTATTATGAAGCGAAGGGACTCATCTTCCCGGAGCGGACGAAAGGTGGTTCACGCAAATATTCTTTCCATGACGTCGAGCGCTTGATTGACGTCGCCTCGAAACTCGAGGACGGGTGGCGTATCCAAGATATTAAAGAGCGAGAGAAGCGTCTGTCGGCGAAACAGCGTGACGATCTCATCCGTGGACAGCTCAATTCGGCGTTCCGGACGTATCCGACAAAGAAATGACACAAAGAAAACACAATGAAAATGCTTCACATTAGCATTATTCTAATTAATTTCTGTATAATGTTTTTGAGTTCACATACCTATAGAAGAAGAGTGTAGGAGAATTAAAGAGGGGAATGACGCGACGTATGAACGATACTATTTTAAGGGCGTTTCGAGGAGAGGCGACGGACTATGTGCCAGTCTGGTACATGCGCCAAGCGGGACGCTACCAGCCGGAATATCGGGAGATTAAAAAGACGAGGACGTTATTCGAGATCACACACGACCCAGAATTGTGTGCGTATGTGACCGAGCTCCCGATCAAACAACTCGGCGTCGACGCGGCCATTCTATATAAAGACATCATGACACCGCTCCCGTCGATGGGCGTCGATGTGGAAATCAAGAGCGGCATCGGTCCGGTCATTGATAACCCATATCGGACGATGGCCGACGTCGAGAGCTTGAAGCCGCTTAACCCGGATGACATCTCGTACGTGTTCGAGACGATCCGTTTGCTCCGGCAGCGCCTCGACGTGCCGCTCATCGGCTTCTCGGGCGCGCCGTTCACGCTCGCGAGCTATATGATTGAAGGCGGTCCGTCACGGAACTACCATCGTACGAAAGCGCTCATGTACGCGGAACCGGACGTATGGAACGCGCTCATGGACAAGCTCGGCGACATGGTCATCACGTATGCGAAAGCGCAGGCCGAGGCCGGGATTCAAGCGTTCCAGCTGTTCGACTCATGGGTCGGCACGCTCAGCCGGAAAGACTACGCCCGCTACATCAAGCCGACGACAGAACGGATCTTCCGTGAGCTTCGTGGACTTGATATCCCGCTCATCATGCACGGCGTCGGGGCGAGCCACCAAATCGAGGAATGGCACGACTTGCCGCTCGACGTCGTCGGCCTCGACTGGCGTCTATCCGTAGATGAAGCACGCGGACGTGGCATCACGAAAGCGGTCCAAGGAAACTTAGACCCGTCATACTTGCTCGCACCGTGGCCGGTCATCGAGGCGAAAGTGAAAGAAATTCTCGATGAAGGCATGAAGCAACCCGGATACGTCTTCAACTTGGGACATGGGGTGTTCCCGGAAGTCGATCCAGCCGTACTCGTCAAATTGACAGCGTTCATTCATGACTACTCACGTGAAAAAATGGGAGGAAAATCATTATGAAAACAGTCGGATTACTCGTCATGGCATATGGGACACCATACAAACCGGAAGACATCGAGCGTTACTACACGCACATCCGTTATGGCCGTAAGCCATCACCGGAAGCGCTTCAGGACTTGACGGAGCGCTACGAAGCGATCGGTGGCGTGTCACCGCTCGCGAAAATCACGGTCGACCAAGCCGAAGCGCTTCGCGACATCTTGAACGAGCGTCACGTCGGCGAAATCGAGTTCAAATTGTATATCGGTTTGAAACATATCGAACCGTTCGTCGAGGATGCGGTCGCGCAAATGGCGAACGACGGCATTAAAGAAGCGGTGTCGGTCGTATTGGCCCCGCACTACTCGTCATACAGCGTCAAGTCGTATAACGGCCGCGCCCACGAAGAAGCTTCGAAATACGGCATCGAGATTCGTTCGGTCGAGTCGTGGTATGACGAGCCGAAGTTCATCAACTGGTGGGCCGAAGCGATCAAGGCGACGTTCGCGAACTTGCCGGTCCCGGCCGAGAAGGCTTGCTTGATCGTGTCGGCGCACAGTCTTCCCGAGAAGATTTTGGCAGGCGGCGACCCGTACCCGGATCAATTGAAAGAGACGGCGGACAAGATTGCGTTAGCCGCTGGCGTACCGCATTACGAAGTGGGTTGGCAGTCGGAAGGGAACACACCTGACCCGTGGATCGGACCAGACGTGCAAGATTTGACGGCTGAACTTTATGAAAAGCATGGATACGAAGCGTTCGTCTATACACCGGTCGGTTTCGTAGCGGATCACCTCGAGGTGCTCTTCGATAACGACGTCGAGTGTAAAGTCGTCTGTGACCGCTTAGGCGTTCACTATGCGCGTCCGAACATGCCAAACGCGGAGCGGAGCTTCATTGAAGCCATCGCCGATCGCATGGAAAGCGTGATCGTACATCATGCGTAATGTAACGATTGTCGGTGGTGGGATTACAGGTCTCACCGCCGCTTTTTATGCCGAGAAATATTTGCCGGAGGACGTGACAATCACGCTGCTCGAGGCGACGGACCGTCTCGGCGGAAAAATCGACACGTTCGAGACGGGGGAGTTCGCGGTCGAACGGGGACCAGACTCTTACGTATTCCGCAAGACGGCGATGACGGAGTTGATTCATGAGGTCGGCCTTGGTGACGAGATCGTACGAAACGGTGTCGGTCAGGCGTACGTCCTCCATCATGACGGCCTGCATCCCATCCCGAAACAAACGGTCATGGGCATCCCACTCGACGTCGATGCGTTTAAAGATACGACGCTCTTATCGGAAGAAGAACATGCCGCGCTCCGAGCGATGCTACTCGCGCCACCGGACGTTGAACCGCCGAAAACGGACGTGTCGCTCGGATTATATTTACGTGAGCGTGTCGGCGACCCGATTGTCGACCGGTTGATTGAACCGCTTCTTTCCGGGATTTACGCGGGAGATATCGACAAGATGAGCGCCTTGTCGACGTTCCCGCAGTTCATCGAAGGAGAGAAAAAGTACGGCAACCTGTATGAAGGGATGCGCCATCTTCGTCCCGAACAGCGTGTCGCCGAAGTCGGGGCGAAGAAAGTCGGGCAGTTCGCCTCGCTCAAGCGTGGCTTGAAGTCGCTCACCGACCGGCTCGCGGAGCGCCTTGAGCGGACCGAGGTCGTCTTGAACTGCTTCGTCGAACACGTCGAAGAGATCGAGGACGGGTACCGGTTGCTCACGAATCGTGGCGACAAGGAGGTCGAACACTTAATCTTGACCGTGCCGCCACGCCTCATCCGTCAGTTTTTACCAAAAGTCGACAGCGACTTCTTGGCGGACATGAAACCACACGCGACGGCGACGTGCTCGCTCGTCTTTAAACAAGACGACATCGAGTTGCCGTTCGTCGGGACCGGTTTCGTGACGAGTCAAGAAGCGGACGTGACGATCACAGCGTGCACGTTCATCGACCAAAAATGGCCGCACGCCGTACCAGAAGGGTATCACGTATTGCGTGTCTTCCTCGGGCGCCCGGGGGCCGATGACATCGTCGAGGCGTCCGATGAGACGATCGTGTCGACCGCACTCGGTGACCTTGGCCGCTTGATGACAATTAAAGGTGCCCCGATTGAAACGGTCGTCAGCCGTCTGCGCGACGGCTTGCCACCCTACGCCGTCTTCCATTCGGACCGGGTGCGTGCCCTCCGAGCCGAGCTGGGCCGGGTCTATCCTGGCGTGCTCTTAGCGGGCATCGCCTACGACGGGATTGGCATGCCGGACTGCATCAAGAGCGTCCATGAACAAGTCAAAACGTTAGGTGAGCACGTGTAAGCTTTTTGTGAAGAGAGGTGTTGGATTTTTCCGAACGCCTCTCTTTTTGTTATAGTTAAGGGCGAAACAGAAAAAGGAGTGGATGTTGATGGCAACGTACAAACTGTTCGTATCGGATATGGATGGCACGATTTTGCATAACCACACGCGGATCGCGAAAGAGACGGCCGAGGTCGTCCGCGAGGCGGAAGCACAAGGGATTCGCTTTGCGATTGCGACGGGACGCAATTATTTCAACGCGAAAGAGATTCTCGATGAGGTCGGCCTGTCGTGCCCGATCGTCTCGTCGAACGGGGGACGGGTGTTGACGGAGACGGGTGAGGTGCTCCACGAAATCGACTTGACGACCGAGGACGCATTAAAAGTCGTCTCCGTGCTTCATCAAGACCACAAGTATGCGGACGTCTTCTATGAGATGTACTCGGAGACCGGACTCGTGGCGAGCCGTATGGATTTAATCGAAGCTGCAATGGAGAACTTGAAGCAAAACGGTGACGATCGTTCGCTCGAGATGTACGAGTTCTTCCGTAAACGTTATTACGTGAACGAAGATGTGAAACTTGTGGAAGATATCGAACATTTCATCCAACACGAGGCGGGACGCGTCTATAAGTTCATCGCCTTCTCGAGCCATTTTGAGAAGATGTCTGCCTTGTGGGCCGAAATCGATGAACAAGTCGACGGCGTCTACGTGACTTCGTCGGGCGACGACAACATCGAGGTGATGGCGAACGGGGCCGATAAAGGACACGGCGTCACGAAGCTCGCCGAGCATTTCGGCGTCGACTTGTCAGATGTCGTCGTCATCGGCGATAACTTGAATGACGTCCCGATGTTCGAAGTGGCCGGGAAAGGCATCGCCATGGCGAACAGCCACGAAGAATTGATTAAAATCAGTGACCATGTGACGGAGCGCCATGACGAATATGGCGTCGCGAAAGCATTGAAGCGCGTCATGAACGGCGAATGGAAGTAATTCATTTGTCGAGCTGAGCGGTCGTCTCGTATAATGAACGTATGACTAGTCACTAGGAGGACAAACAGCGTGAAATTCATCTTCAATCCGGATATCCGGGACCCAAAGCTCAACTTGGCGGTCGAGGAGTATATCCTCAAGCATTTGAACGTCGAGCATGAGGATTACTTCTTGTTCTACATTAACGGACCGTCCATCATCATCGGCAAAAACCAGAATACGTCGGAAGAAGTCAATTTGAAGTATATCGAAGAGAATGGCATCGACGTCGTCCGTCGTCTCTCAGGCGGGGGTGCCGTCTATCATGACGAGGGCAACTTGAACTTCAGCTTCATCACGAAAGATGACGGCAACTCATTTAACAACTATAAGAAGTTCACGCAACCGATCGTCGATGCGCTCAAACAGCTCGGTGTCGAAGCCGAGCTGACGGGACGCAACGACATCCAAGTCGGCGAACGTAAAATCAGCGGTAACGCCCAGTTCACGACACGCGGTCGCATGTTCAGCCACGGCACGCTCATGTTCAACTCGAACATCGAAGAAGTCGTCAACTCGCTCAACGTCTCGGAAGAGAAGATGCGCTCGAAAGGAATCAAGTCGGTCCGGAGCCGCGTCGCGAACATCACCGAGTTTTTGGAAAGTGAGATGGCGATGGAGCACTTCATCGAGGCACTCCTTCATTCAATCTATGATGGGCAAGAACCAGAGCGTTACGTGCTTCGTGACGAAGACTGGGAAATCGTCCAAGACATCTCGAAGGAACGTTACGCGAACTGGGACTGGAACTTTGGCAAGTCACCGAAGTTTGATGTCGAGTCGAAACGCCGCTTCCCAATCGGAACGATTGACGTCCGCTTGAACGTCAACAAAGGGACAATCACCGAGGCGAAGATTTACGGTGACTTCTTCGGTGTCGGCGATATCCATGACGTCGAGCAAGCGCTCGTCGGGACGCGTTTCGAACGAGGCGCGATTCGGGAACAATTGTCACACCTTGACATCAAACATTACTTCGGCAACGTCGAGCTCGAAGAACTCGTCGATCTTATTAGCTGAAGCGGCTCTACGGTCAGGATGGTCTCAACGCGAGACCATCCTTTTTTGGCAGTTTCGTGAAACATTGACGGTGGCGTTGCGACGGCTCGGGTAGAGGCGTATCATATTCAGTGCAAGCGCTTTCGTAACGAGCGACGACGTGGAGGAGGAATCAAGATGTACCGTTTCATCACAGAATGGATGGACACGAACCGATTGTGGGTGACCGATCAAATGACGTTCGATCGGGCTGTACAGGCGATCGGCTTAGAATTAGAAGGGAGAGGCATCGTCGACGGAACGTTCACCCGGGCAGTGCTCGAACAGGAGCGGACGATTCCGTCCGGCGTGGCGGATGTGGCCGTCCCGGTCGCCGTCATCGATGTACCGCGTCACGTGACGCGAGAAGATGGGATCACGCTACTTCACTTGAACCATCCGTTCGACGTCCTCAGCATCACCGGCGAACCGGTCCGGGCCGAGATGTTGTTTTTTGTCACAGCGACGACAGAGGCACGACGGGAAGCGTTCCATAAACTGATGGACGATTTGCTGATGGATGATGAGACGCTTCAGGCACTCGCGCACATAAAGAGTCGAAGCGGATTGTACCATTTGCAGACGATGGATTTGAAAGCGTTTTCTTTCTGAACAGTTTCATGTACAATAGAACTAACTAAAAAAGAGCGCGGAGCCCGTGCTCTTTTTTACGGCGTAAAAGTGAACCGTCATTCATTCAAAAGGGGGATTACTATGGCAAACTTAGTCACGGCGTTACGAGATGTAGTGGCTGAACATCCAGCAAAAGCGGCCTACGTGTTTGGGGAGGACACGGTCAGCTACGAACAATTTTTAGGACAAGTGCAGGCGATGGCGTCGACGCTTGAAGCAAAAGGGGTCAATCAAGGCGACCACGTCGCCCTCGTCCTCGGCAATAGCCCGGCGTTTTTGATTTCATACTTCGCGGTGCTCGCACGGGGCGGGGTCGTGATCCCAATCAACCCTACATACACGCCCGACGAGATGGCGTATATCTTACTTGATGGGGACGTGAAGGCAATTGTTGGCTTATCGCCGCTCATCGCCCAAGCGAAAGCGGCGCTGTCGCAACTGCCGCAATTGAAACTCGTCGTCTCGGTACCGTACGCCGACGTGCCGGCCGAAGCTGAACGTGGCGCCATCGAGTTCTTACCGTTCGCCGACGCGCTTAAAGGCTCAGGTGGGACGTTACACTTCGTCGACGAAGAGGAAGTCGCCGTCATCTTGTATACGAGCGGGACGACGGGCAAACCGAAAGGAGCCCTCTTGACCCATCGGAATCTATACTCCAACGCGCAATCGATAGGGGAATATTTGGAGATCACTCCGGACGACAAAGCGCTCGCCGCGTTGCCGATGTTCCATGTCTTCTGTCTCACGGTCATCGTCAATGCGCCGTTACTACGCGGGGCGACCATCGTCATCCTGCCGAAATTCTCGCCACAGGACGTGTTCGACTTGATTCCGAAGCATCGCGTCACTATCTTCGCGGGCGTGCCGACGATGTACAACTTCCTCCTGCAGACCGCGCTGAAAGTCCCGGCCTATACGTCGGCTTTGAAGCACGTCCGTATCTTCGTCTCCGGCGGGGCGAGCCTTCCGGTCCAGTTGCTCGAGACGTTCGAGACGACGTTTGAATGCAAGATCCTCGAAGGGTATGGCTTGTCTGAAGCATCTCCGGTGACATGCTTCAACCCGCTCCACGGGGAACGGAAAGCCGGATCGATTGGACCGTCCATCGTCCATGTGGAGAATAAGATCGTCGATGAGCTCGGAGAAGAGGTCGGTGTCGATGAAGTCGGGGAGCTCATCGTCCGCGGGCCGAACGTCATGAAAGGCTACTATAAGCTGCCTGAAGAGACGGCGGTGACGCTTCGAGACGGCTGGCTCTATACGGGCGACTTGGCTAGACGGGATGAAGACGGCTACTTCTACATCGTCGACCGGAAGAAAGATATGGTCATCGTCGGCGGCTATAACGTCTATCCGCGCGAAGTCGAAGAAGTGTTGTATCAACATCCGGGAATCGTCGAAGCGGCGGTCATCGGAGTACCGGACGCCGAGCAAGGCGAGGCGGTCAAGGCGTTCGTCGTGACGCGGGAGGACGTCTCGATCGAGGACATCCGTTCGTTCGCGGCGACGAAGCTCGCGAAATATAAGCAACCGACGCAAATCGAGTTGATTGACGAGTTGCCACGGAACACGACCGGGAAGATTTTACGGACCGTCTTGAAGAGCGAGGCGTTCCAAAACAGTTGAACGAAGGGGCGACGTGTTGTCGCTCTTTTTTGCGCACTACATTTGACACCTTTACGGGGTAGGGGTATATTGGTGGTGAGGTGATAACCATGGAAGAATTCATGCATGAGCAACCGATCGTCCCGCGGGACGATGCCGAACGGGAAGCGCTCAGCAAACGGCTGCGCCGGATCGAGGGACAAGTCCGAGGGATTCAAAAGATGGTCGAGAACGACCGTTACTGTGTCGACATTTTGACGCAGACGTCAGCGATTCAAGCCGCGCTCAAACAAGTCGAGTTGCATTTGCTCGAGCGACATATGCGGAAATGTCTCGTCCATGCCAGTGAGACGGAAAATATGGAACCGTACATTGACGAATTGATGACAATCGTCAACCGCATTAAAAAGTAGGGAGGTCTGTTCATGAAAACCGTCGAACTCTCGATTCAAGGGATGACGTGCGCCGCATGTTCGGCCCGAATCGAAAAAGTGTTGAATAAGATGGACGGTGTCGAAGCGACCGTCAACTTGCCGCTTGAGACGGCGACGATCCGTGTCGAAGACGGCATCACCGAGGAAGAGCTGATCGCCCGCATCGAGAAAATCGGTTACGGGGCAGCACACAAAGTCGAGATGACGCCAAAGCGGGACTTGCGTCCGCTCGAACGGAAAGTACTCATCTCGTCGCTCCTATCGGCCCCGCTGTTGCTCGTCATGATCACGCACATCCCGGGGTTCATGTTTCATGCCGATTGGCTCATGAACCCGTGGTGGCAGTTCGCCCTGGCGACGCCGGTCCAGTTTTGGATTGGGGCGCAGTTTTATCAAGGGGCATACAAAAGCTTGAAGAGCGGCAGTGCGAATATGGACGTCCTCGTCGCGACGGGGACGTCGGCTGCCTACTTCTATTCGGTGTTCGAGATGCTCGCCCACCCGATGCACCCGGCACTCTACTTTGAGACGAGTGCGGTGTTGATCACGCTCGTCCTCGTCGGGAAATGGCTCGAGGCGCGGGCAAAAGAGAAAACGACGGATGCGCTCAAATCGCTCTTGTCGCTTCAGGCGAAAGAAGCGATTCTCCTCGTCGATGGTGAAGAACGTGCCGTGGCGGTCGAACTCGTCCGCGCCGGAGATATGCTCGTCGTCCGACCGGGTGAAAAAGTACCGGTCGATGGACGAATCATCGAGGGTGAGACGATCATCGATGAATCAATGTTAACAGGTGAATCGATTCCGACTGAAAAAGCGATGGGCGCAGAAATTGTCGGCGGGACGATCAACCGGTCGCACCGCGTGGTGATGCAGGCTGAACGTGTCGGCAGTGAGACGATGCTCGCTCAAATCGTGCGCGTCGTCGAGCAGGCCCAGACCGATAAAGCTCCGATTCAACGGCAGGCCGACCGCATCTCCGGTGTCTTCGTCCCGATTGTCGTCGCCATCAGTGCGGTCACGTTCGCCGTCTGGGCGTTCGGGTTCGGTAATTTGGATATGGCGATTCGATCCTCGATCGCGGTACTCGTCATCGCCTGCCCATGTGCCCTCGGTCTCGCCACGCCGACGTCCATCATGGTCGGGACAGGCCGTGCCGCCGAGCAGGGCGTCTTGTTCAAAGGTGGCGGTCAGCTCGAGTCGTTGAACGGGGCCGACATCGTCGTCTTTGATAAGACGGGTACGCTCACGAACGGGACGCCGGAAGTGGTAGCCACGTTCGGAGATGAGACGTTGATGCGCCAAGCGGTCATGGCTGAGCGCCAGTCAACGCACCCGCTCGCGACGGCGATTGGGAAGCTTGATGGGACGGGGCGGGTCGAACAAATGGAAGAGCTCGCCGGTCGAGGATTGAAAGCGGTCGTGGATGGGAATGAACTTCTCATCGGTTCGGTTCGCTTAATGGAAGAAGCAGGATTCAGCTTGCCCGATTGGAAGATGGGAGCGATGACGCCGGTGTATGTGGCGGATGCTTCCGGGATCCAGGCGGCGTTCGGATTGAAGGACCGCTTGAAACAAGGGAGCCGTGACGTCGTGGCCGAACTCGCGAAGACGCGGGCCGTCTACGTCTTGACCGGTGACCGTAAGGAAGTCGCGCTCGATGTGGCCCGTGAACTCGGTATCCCCGCGTCGAACGTGATCGCGGAGGTGCTCCCCGTCGAGAAGGCCGACCACGTCGAGGCGCTGAAGAAAAAAGGCCGCGTCGCCATGGTCGGGGACGGCATGAACGATGCCCCGGCGCTCGCCGTCGCAGACGTCGGCATCGCTTTTGGGAGCGGCACAGACGTCGCCTTGGAGGCGGCCGATGTGACAGTGATGGGCAAAGACGTCGTCGGTGTGAACCGAGCCCTCGAGATGAGCCGGTTGACGATGAAAAACATCCGTCAAAACTTGTTCTGGGCGCTCGCCTATAACAGCCTTGGTATCCCGGTCGCGGCGGCGGGGCTACTCGCGCCTTGGATCGCCGGCGCGGCGATGGCGTTCAGTTCGGTCTCGGTCGTCTTGAACGCGTTACGATTGAAAACACAAGGAGGACATCCACATGAATGAAACGGTATTGAAAGTAGAAGGCATGACATGTAACCACTGCAAGGCGGCCGTCGAGGGCGCTTTGACGGAATTAGAAGGTGTCGAGTCGGCAATCGTGTCACTCCAAGACCACCGCGTCGACGTGATTCATAACGATCACGTATCGGTGAAAAAAATGATTGAAGCGATTGAAGAGCAAGGCTACGACGTAAACGCCTGACCGAGATCCCGCCCTTGAGGCGGGATTTTTTTTGCGTTTTCCATCGAGACAGAAATGTGCTATATTATAGGTGATAATGAGAATCGGTATCAATGAGAGGTGGGGTTACGATGGAACTCGTCATGATTAGTGGCGTCGTGGCGCTCGTGAGCGGAGGAGCGGCTTTCTTGGCTCAACAATTACGCGGACAGACGTCCCGTTAAAGAGGGGAGACCCTCTTTTTTTGTCGAGCAATTGCAGGTTTAGACGTAGTCCTTCCCATCATTTATCCATAATTGTTTGATATAATATGTAAAAACGTTGCAGGAGTGAATCGGATGTATACAATCTATTTGGTCGACGATGAAATCAACTTGAATAAAATGCTCGTCACATATTTAGAGCAGGAAGGTTACCGGGTCCGTTCGTTCGCCGACGGTGCCTCGGCACAAGCGGCGATTAAAGATGAGCCCGATTTATGGGTACTCGACATCATGTTGCCGGACCTTGACGGGTTCCAGCTATTGAAACAAATCAAGGCGACGAACGCCAACACCCCGACGATTTTTATCTCGGCACGCGATGAGGATATCGATAAGATTATCGGGCTCGAGATGGGGTCGGACGACTATATCGCCAAGCCGTTCTTGCCGCGCGAACTCGTCATCCGTGTCAAAAAGCTGATCGATCGCGTGTACGGCTCGAAGTCCAATGAGCATATCGAGTACGGCGAATACACGATTTATCCGGACAAGCGGCTCATCAAACACCAAGAGGACGATATCGATTTGACGTCGAAAGAGTTTGATTTGTTGCTCCTCTTCCTCGAGCATCCCGGTTCGGCGTTGTCGCGCGAACAGATTCTCGAGGGTGTATGGGGACACGATTACTTCGGTTCGGACCGGGTCGTCGATGACTTGGTCCGCCGTCTGCGCAAGAAGTTGCATCGACTCGAGCTCGAGACGCTCTACGGCATAGGGTATCGTCTCGTCAAACCGTGATGTTCGAGCAACTCAAGCCGAAACGGCTCATGTGGAAGATTTGGGTGCTCATCCTGCTCATCATCGTCACGCTCGCGCTCATGATTCTCCTGACGGTCCGCTCTTCGATCGCGCAATTTATCGATGAACAAGTGTACGAGACGCTGCAGGACGTCGATTATTACCTCGGCAATACGAACCAGCTCGAGAACATTCCGCAAAATCCGATCGAGTATGACCGGCGCCAACAAGAATCGCGCTCGGTCAATCAGCTCATCTTTTTGCCGAACGGTCGCATCATTTATGGTTCGGCTCCGCTCGAGTTGACGAATCGGATGTATCGGGAAGCGATTGAACAGACGAGTGAGATCGCGAAATACCAGACGACGATTGACGGAGAGGACGTCTACTATATCATCCGTCAAAACGAATACGATGGGACGCTCATTTATCAGGCGTCTTACGCCTGGGATGCGTATCGCCGTGAGCTCGTCTCGACATTGTTCTGGCGCATCTCCATCTTGATTGGGGTCATCAGTCTGTTGTCGCTCATCCCGGCGCTTTGGATGTCACGTGAGTTGACGAAACCGATCGTCGAGATGGAGCGAGCCGTCGAGAAGATTTCGAATCGGCAATGGGAGACCGTGCTCCCGCTCGCAAGAGAGGATGAGCTTGGACAGTTGGCGCGCTCGATTGATGCGATGCGACTCGAACTTCAAGAGCAGGACTTGGCGCAGCAGGCGCTCCTCCAGAACATCTCGCACGATTTGAAGACGCCAATCATGGTCATCCGCGGTTATGCGCAATCGATTGGGGACGGGATTTACCCGACCGGTGATTTGAGAGGGTCGGCCGAAGTGATTGACGAAGAAGCGTCGCGTCTTGAGAAAAAAGTCGTCGATTTGCTTTACGTCACAAAACTCGAATATTTTAAAGGACAGGAGATGCGGCTTGAGCCGATCAATCTCGACAAGCTGATGGAGTTGCTCGTAGCCCGTTTCAAACTGAGAGGGGACCTCGAGTGGGCGGTGACCGGGCACGCCGGAGAGATGCTCGGGGACGGCGAGCAGATTCGGGTCGCATTCGAAAACGTGCTCGACAACGCCCTTCGCTATGCGCAGTCGTCGATTCGAATCCATTTGAATCGCACCGACGCCGGTGTCGAGATTGTCATTGCAAACGACGGTCCGCCGGTCGACGAAAACCTCGACTTGTTCCATCAATTCTCTCGAGGCAAGCAAGGCAAGTTCGGGCTCGGCCTGTTCATCGTCCAACGGATCGTGACGTTGCATCACGGCGAGGTCACGTTAGGAAATACGGCGGACGGAGTGGCTGTGCGTTTCCGTTTCCCGCATTCGAAAACCGTTCAAATCTCAAATTCAGACGAATGATTCTCAAAAACCAGCTGAAACGGCTGGTTTTTTTTATTGGCAATGGGGAAATCCGATTTGCGGCTTTCATAAGAACTTGATATGAATAACGTGTAAGGCACAATAAACGGTATGGAGGATGAACAGATGACGCAGTTGACGAATGACACAAGAGCTTTGATTCCGGTGTTTAACGAGTATGGGGAAGCCGAGACGCTCGTCTATCAGCCGGACGGGATTCATCGGATGAAAGGGGCACCGATGCAGTTGCTCGAGCACGCTTGTCTCTATTATGGATCGAGCATCCAAGGGCGCATCGAGGCGGCACGACACGTGCTCGGTCCGCACCGGAAAACACCGGTCGTCATGGATTGGCATGCCGACGCGGTCTTCTTTCCGACGATTGCGAAAGAGAGCCCGGACTGCGCATGGATCAACTTTCAACACGTCACGGACATCAAACCGGGGGCGAACGGCACGCACATTCAATTTTTGACGGGCGAGTCCGTCCAAGTGAACGTGTCCGACCATACCGTCTCGCGTCAGAAGCAACGTTCCATCGAAATCTCATACGCTTTCCAAAAACGGTTTCACGGTAGCACATTGAAACAAACGTAAGCATTGAAATCGATATGGAACCCCTCTATGATGAAGAAGAATAGTTCATATGTGTATTTGCACATTATCTGAAAGCGAGGGGTCCATATGTTTTTTCAACAAATGATTGAGCGAGGAAAACTCGTCATCGTGTTTTTACTCGTCGCAATCATCGTCGGCGTGCTCACGTTCTTCCAACTGCCGAAGCGTGAAATCCCGGAGACGAGCATCAACATCGTGCTCGTCCAGACGCCGTATCCAGGGGCGACTGCTGAAGCGGTCGAACGGAACGTCACGAGTGTGCTCGAGGACGAATTAAGGAACATCGAAGGGGTAGAGAACGTGACCTCCCTCTCGGCGTCCGAGTTCTCAAACATCACGGTCGAATATGAGGACGGCTTGAACAAGTCAGAACTTCAGGCGAACGTGCGCCAAGCCGTGTCGGATGCCCAGTCGCGTCTGCCGGATGAGGCGCTTCCGCCGACCGTGAACGATTCGGTCGGTCAACTTCCGGTCGCCTCGTATTTGTTGACGGCGGATGACCGTGAATCACTCGAGACGATTCGAGGCAACGTCGAACAGGTAGAAGAACGCCTGTCCCGCACGGCCGGCGTGACCGGCGTGACGATTAAAGGGCTCCCGGAAACGGAGTTCGTCGTCTCGCTCGATTCGGAAGCGCTCGGGGAACGCCAACTCGCCTTCCCAGACGTGTTAACGGCCATCAATGAAGAGTACAAGACGACGCCGCTCGGACGTCAATCGACGGAAGACGGCATCTATCAGCTTGCGATCGATAGCTTGACGAACGTCAATGACATGGACCAAGTCGTCATCGGATCGTTCGAAGGCGAGCCGGTGTTGCTCGCAGACGTCGGTACGGTCGAGGAGGCACCGAAAGCGGTGACCGACCTCGTCTCGCTTGACGGGAAGCCGGCCGTCTCGTTCACGGTGACGATTGAACCAGGTCAAGACATTCCAACGCTTCAGGAACGGGTCGACGAAGTCGTCACATCGGAAGTCGGCAACCTCGACAGCGTCGAGCTCGTCACGTACTCCGATCAGGCGGAAGCGGTCGATGCGATCTTCTCCTCGCTCACGCGCGAGTTTTTGATCGCGATGATCGCGGTCATCGTCGTGACGACGATCGGCTTGACGTTCACGGGCTCGCTCATCGTCAGTTTGGCGATCCCGCTCTCGTTCTTGCTCGCGTTGATTCCGCTCCGCTTCACCGGGGTCGATTTGAACCAAATCTCGATTATCGGCGCGATTATCGCCCTCGGGATTCTCGTCGATGACGCCATCGTCGTCAACGACAATATTTTACGTCGATACCGGAAAGGGGACTCGGCGATGCTCGGGGCCGTCCGTGGGACGAAGGAAGTGTGGGGCTCGATCGTCACGTCGACGCTCGCTGTCGTCTTCGCCTTCTTGCCGCTGACGTTACTGTCGGGCGCGAACGGGAACTTCATCCGGGCGCTGCCGACCGTGCTCGCTTTATCGGTGCTCGCATCAATGGTCATCAGCTTGACGCTTGTCCCGATCGCGCAATATTGGCTGAACCGCAAGCAAGTCCGCGTCTCGAAACGCGAGCCGGGTTGGCTCGGTGGACCGCTTAACCGGTTGAGCAACTTCTATGCAGATAAATTGCTCCCGCTCGTCGCGAAACGGCCATGGACGTTCGGTCTCGTCGGCTTCGTCCTCACGACGGCGCTCTACGGCCTCATCTTGTTGACGCCGTTCGAGTTCTTCCCGGCAGCGAACCGCCCGGAAGTCGTCACGAGCGTCACGTTCCCGGTCCAGACGAACCTTGAAGAGACGGAACGTCGCTTGAGGCAGATGGAAGCCGAGTTCCGAGACGTCGACGGCGTCGTCGAGACGTCCGTCTTCGCCGGAAGTGGATTGCCGAGTCTGTTCACAGGTGGGCTAGACCAGTCAGGCGAAAACACAGGACAGATCGTCGTCCGCGTCGATAACGATCAAATTGACGCGATTCAACTGATTGACCGCTACACGACACAATTACGTGAAAATTATCCTGACGCGGAGATTTTCTTAGAAACGCAACAGCAAGGACCACCGGCTTCGGCCCCGGTCGAGTTCACGATGCGCGGTGAGACGATTGATCAGCTTGTCGAAGCCCGCGACACGGTGAAAGCCGAGCTCGAGGCGATAGAAGGTGCGCTCGTCCTCGACGACATCAAAGAGCCGTTCCAGACGCTCACGTACGAGCTCGACCGTGAAGCGATGGCATCCGCCGGTGTGACGGCGAAGACGATCAGTGATCAAATCCGTCTCGTCACAGACGGGGTGCCAATCGGAACGTTCGACGACGGTGTCGAGCAACGTGACGTCAAAATCGTCATCGATGCTGAGGCGAACCGTGAGGCGCTCGCACTAGACGACATTCTCGTCCCGGTGCAAACGGAGGCCGGTCCGCCGGTCGCCCCGCTCAGTACGTTCGTCGATGAGACGACGACCGAGCAAATTCAACAAATCCCGCGGGAGAACGGAGAACGCACCGTGACGCTTCGCATCTATCCGACCGAAGGGATGGACGAGGAAGCGTTCAGAGCGGACGTCGATCGCGTGCTTGACGACGCGCAAGCCGGCTTGACTGACGATGGCATCTCATTCGCCCAGACCGGGTCGAGTGATACGCAAAACGAGTTCTTCCTCGAACTCGCGACGTTGTTCGTCGTCGTCTTGTTCTTGATCTTCTTGATTATCGCGTTCCAGTTCAACTCGTTGTCCTTGCCGCTACTCGTCTTGTTCACGATTTACTTGGCCATCGCTGGCGCGGTCGTAGGTCTATTCGTGACGCAGACACCGTTTAGCTTCATGGCCTCGATGGGGATGGTCTCGCTCGCCGGAATCGTCGTCCGGAATGCGGTCGTCTTGTTCGAATTCATCGAGCAGGGCATTCGCCAAGGGATGGCGGTCACGACGGCGGTATATGAGGCCGGCCGGGCTCGGATTCGTCCAATCTTGTTGACGGCGCTCACGGCGGTCGTTGCCCTGTTGCCGGTCGCCCTCGGTAGTGATCCGCTCTTCAAGCCGCTCGCGATCGGGATTGTCTCAGGAATCATGTTCTCGACGATTCTCACGCTCGTCCTCGTGCCGGCGTATTACCTGATTTTGGCGAAACGTCGCCACCGTGACAAACCGTTCACGGAATGACTTGAGACCGGCCGCCGTGCCGGTCTTTTGTCTGTCGGCTGTTTCGGCAGCGGGAGAGATGTTTTTTTGAGATGCTCTATGGGTATAATAAGAGAAGGACTTCACAATATTGGAGGGAATCAACGATGAATGATTCATACACATGGTTAAATCGCCGGACGATTCGCCCGGCTTATAGTGCGACAGGGGGACGGGCGTGGACGAGTGAGCGCGTCGTCCGTCCTGATGCGGCGCGTGGAAAGACGGTTCGTGGTGTGAAACGCGTCCGTCGCCCATACACGGACGAGCATGGCAACCGCCGCTACACGACGAGTCGTGTCGTCATCACCGATGCGGCGCGTAAAGCACGGGCGAACGGTCACGGCGAAGCGGCCGTTCAACTCGAACTGTCGGTGCCGACGCCGTATGAGCGCGTGCGTGAGATGATTCCGACGAAGAAAGTGCTCGTCCCGGTCATGGCCGGCCTCGCCGTCGCCGGTGGGATTGCCGGTGCGGTCTATGCGCTGCGGAAGAAAAAGCGAAACAAGAACAAATAAAAAAATCGCCCCAGCCCGGGCGATTTTTTTATTTGAGACGGTCGGCGAGAATTCGGTTCAATTCGGTTTCACCGAGTTCACGCATTTCGTCCTCGTTCTCTTGGTCATACGACTCATCCGTGAAGCGTCCCACGAATTCGACTTTTCCGTTCCCGAGTTCACGGAAGACGAGGTTTTTTCGGTCGTTATAAAAGACGACACGATATTCCCGTCCGTTCTCATGCATATAGTTGAACACGCCTTTAATGTGGTCCATGTTCTTTTCTTCAGGCTGATCCTCTTCTTCGTCATCCTCATCGAGCGCATCGGCGAGGACAGCCGTAGGCTCGACTTCTTCCGTTTCTTCCTCAGAGGAAACGGCTTCTTTTTTCTCTTCTTCTGTCATGACAACGACCTCCTTTGCTTACTTTCCTATCATACCCGCTTTTTGAAAAGCTGACTACTCAAAATGGTGGGAGCAGACGCGAACGACGTTAGACGACGACATAATCAAGCGATGGAACAGCTGTCGTTTGACCGGTTCGGGCGCCTCGACCGTCTTGAGCGCCTGTTCCATGCAACCGAGCCAATGCCCGGCGTGTGTCTCCGAAATCGGGTGGTCCCGATGAATCATCGCCAAGTTTCCACCGCCACGTCGTTCCGTATACAGTTTCGGCCCGCCGAGTAGTTGAGTCAGAAACTCAAACTGATGTTGTTTTACCCGCTCTTTGTCATCCGGAAACAGCGGCAGTAAGACCGGATCGGCGTAGACGAGGTCATAAAATGCCTCGACGAGTTGTTTGACGCCGCGTTCGCCTCCAAATTGTTCATATGCACTCATCATCCATCCCCCTCATACCTTTAGTCTAATCGATTTTCATGGAGCATGGGTAAAGGAAAGGGTTAGTCTTTTTTTGCTTAGGTGAAACGGAGGTTTCGCTCTACAAACCGGGAGCGATACGTCATAATAAAGAAAAAAGGGAAGGGGTGTTCGCCTAAATGACGGTCACTTTTCATGTCGGACGTTCCGGGAGCGGAAAGAGCGAATCGATGATGCGTCACATCATCAAGGAACTCAAACGCGACCCGAGCGGACCGACCATCTATTTATTGGTACCGGACCAAATGTCATTTGAGATGGAACGGAAGATGGCGATGACGGACGGCTTGACGGGTTCGACCCGAGTGCAAGTATTATCGATGCGCCGCCTTGCGTTCTTGCTCATGCGTGACCACGGCATCTCGACCGAACAGTTTTTGGATCAGACGGGGACGCATCTGTTGTTGCGTCGCGTCGTCGAGATGAACGAGGAGCGGCTGACACTGTTCCGACGGACGATGAACCAATACGGGTTTTATGAGGAGTTGAACACGCTCATCACGATGTTGAAGCGTGGGCTCGTCGACCCGGAACAATTGCTCCGCTTGAGCGAGCAAGATCCGCATCGGGCGTTAAAGTTACAAGACTTATCGATTCTATATGAAGGGTTCATGGCGATGACGGCCGATAAGGCGCTCCATGCGGAAGACTATTTCAACGTCATGCTCGAGCTGTTACCAGAGGTTGACTTGACGGGCACGCAGTTTTACGTCGACGGGTTCAACGAGTTCTCCGAGCAAGAGCTCGCCGTCCTCGTCGCGATTGCCGAGAAAGCCCCGCTGTCGGTCTTATTGACGATTGATCCGGACACGCTTTATCGGCCGAATCCGCTCTTCGGTCCGACGCAGCGGACGCTCATGCGGTTCAAAGAACGACTGTCCGAGTCACGAATCAGCTCGACAGACGTGCCGCACGATGGCGCGAAGCGGTTCACGCATCCGAGTCTCGCCTATCTCGAGGCGACGTTCGGCCAAATGACCGCGGCACCTTATACGCGCGAAACGAACCACGTCTCGCTCGAGGCCGCCGTCGATCGGACGGTCGAGGTGGAGGCGGCTGTCCGTGAAGTGATGCGGCTCGTCCGCGAAGACGGGTACCGCTATCGAGATATCGCCTTCGTCTCGCGTTCGCTTGAAGCGTATGGGGACTTGGCATCACAGGCCCTGCAGAAAGCGGCATTGCCGTTCTTTCTCGATGAGCGGCAACCGATGCTCGACCATCCCGTGGTCGAACTGTTGAAGGCGACCGTCGACATTGCCCTCCGCGGGTATCGGGAAGAGCCGGTGTTCCGCGCGCTCAAGACGGAGCTCGTCTTACTCGACGCCGAGCATCGCCGCACGTCGGTCGATCGACTCGAGGCGTTCGTCATCGAACGCGGCATCAAGCATTACCATTGGCACGACGAGTGGCAATTGAAGCGCCGGGCTGAGGACGAAGCGAAGCTTACCGGGGAAGAACTCGATCTCGAGACCGCGCTCAACCGTTATCGCCAGACCGTCGTCGACACGTTCGACCCGCTCTTGGCTGACTTGAAGGCGGCCAAGACGATGCAGGCATACACGCATGCCATCTATCACTTCCTGGAGCGAATCGATGTCGCCGCTTGTCTATCGTATTGGCGCGACGAGGCGCTCGAGGACGCCCGATTGCTCGAGGCCCGCGAGCATACGCAAGTATGGGACGCGGTGTTGCACTTACTTGAACAGCTCGAGGCGGCCGCGCCGGAAGAGACGCTCTCGACGGAACTGTTCTTGCAGATGATGGACACCGGACTCGATAGTCTGCGTTATGCTCTCGTGCCTCCGTCGCTCGATCAATTGACGGTGACGGATTATGTCCGGGGGCGTCTCATCGATAAGAAAGTCATCTTTTTACTCGGGGCGAACGAGGACCAAATCCCGCTCGTCGCGACGCAGTCGAAACTGTTGACCGACCACGACCTCGACTTCATGCATGAGCATGGCGTACGGGCCGGAAAAGCGACCGAGCATCTGTTTGACGATGAGACGTATTACGTCTATAAAGCGCTGACGGCACCGAGTCATCGGTTGTACGTCAGCTATGCGCTCGTCGACCGGAGCGGGAAGGCGATTCAGCCGGCTGGGTTCGTCGCCGACATCAAGACGCGCCTGTTGAATGGCGCCGTCGTCAAGACGCACTTCGCCGAGGCCGGTGAACATCGTCCGGCCGATCAACTTCGCTTCATCACGAACGTCAACCAGACGGCGGCCGTGACCGCACTCGAGTTGCAACGCCTCAGCCGACACTATCCGATTCAAGACACATGGTTCGCTGTTTATAACGAGCTACTCAAGCATCCGGAAGGACGCGCGCGCATCCGTCTGTTGACGAGCGCCTTGTTTTATCAGAACGTACCGGAGCCGCTCTCAAAAGACGTGGCCAAGTCACTTTACACGAACTCGATTCGGGCGAGCGTGTCCCGACTCGAGACGTTCCAGGCGTGCCCGTTCCGCCACTTCGCGAGTTACGGGCTTCGCCTCAGGGAGCGCCGCTTGTATCGGCTCGAGGCACCGGATATCGGGAACTTGTACCATCGAACGATCGAACACATGTCTCAAACCGTGAAGATGGACGGGAAGGAGTGGCGCGACGTCGATCAAGCCGAGTGCGTGACACTCGCCGAGTCTGCCGTCGAACTCGTCACCCCGGAGATTCAGCATGCGATTTTAATGAGCTCGAACCGCTATGGATATTTGAAGAAGAAATTGACCGACGTCGTCACGAAGACGGCCGAAGTGTTGATTGAACAGTCGAAACGAGACGGGTTCGATCCCGTAGCGTTCGAGCTCGCATTCGGCAGCGGCAACTTCCCGCCCGTCTCGTTCACGCTCAGCAACGGGGCGACGTGTGAACTCGTCGGCCGCATCGACCGGGTCGACACGGCACAGGTCCATGACCAGCTCTACGTCCGGATCGTCGACTACAAGTCGAGCAAGCGCGATATCGATTTCGCTGAGATTTATTACGGTCTCGCCATGCAGATGCTCATCTATTTGAAAGTGTTGATTGAGCAGGCCGATGCCTGGACGAAAGAGAACGTCGCACCAGCAGCGGCGCTCTATTTCCACGTCCACCGGCCGCTCGTCACACCGGGCGGGACGGAGGCTGACACGGCGCGTAAAGTGCTCGAGTCGTATCAGATGCAAGGGCTGCTCGTCGACGACCCGGAAGTGCTCGACATGATGGACCGGACGGCGAAGGCGGAAGCGAAAAAATCGATCGTCATCCCGGTCAAATATAAGAAAGACGGGACGATTGATGCGAACACGGTGAAGAAAGTCGTCACGCCGCCGCAACTCGAACAGTTGATGGACCACGCCATTGATATAGCCGAGGCGAGCGCCGAGGCGATGTATGACGGCACAATCGGTGTCGAGCCGTACGAGTACAAGGAGCGCCGTCCGTGCCAGACGTGTCCGTATCAGAGCGTCTGTCATTTTGACGAGGCGCTCGCCAATGAGCCGCGACAGTTGAAGAAGCTAGAGAAAAACGATGTGCTATCAAGATTAGGAGGTGACGCCGATGAAGTGGACGAATGACCAACAAGCCGCCATCGACGCGAGGGATTCACACGTGCTCGTCTCGGCAGCGGCCGGTTCCGGGAAGACGGCCGTCCTCGTCGAACGGCTCGCGAGCCGACTGCTCGATGAAAACGACGACTTGACGGCCGACCGCATGCTCGTCGTCACGTTCACGAACGCGGCAGCGGCAGAGATGAAACGGCGAATCGCCAAAGCGCTCGACGGGGCACTTCGTGATGACCCGGATAACGACTACGTCCGGCGGCAACGTCAAATGCTCAACCGGGCGCTCATCACGACGATTCACTCGTTTTGCTTAGAAGTGATTCGGGAGAACTATTATTTGCTCGACCTCGACCCGGCGTTTAAAATCGCCGAGGAACGAGATTTGGTGCTCCTTCAAGACGACGTCCTCGAAGACGTCCTTGAAGAAGAATACGGGAAACAAGACAGCGGCTTCTTCGCCCTTGTCGACGCCTATACGTCAGACCGGGGCGACAATGAGCTTGAAGAGCTCATCCTCGGATTGTATCACTATGCCCGGACGCTCCCGGACCCGGAGGCGTACTTGGATGAACTCGTTTCGCTCTATCAGATGGACAGCGACCCGGACGAAGAGCCGCTCTTAATCGAGTTCGGCCGTGTGTTGTTCACCGATATCGAACGGGCGCTTCGGCAGCTCCGACGTGTCGGCATCGAGCTTCGTCTTGCCGGTTACGAGGCCCAAGCTGAGAACGTGCTCGCCGCGATTGCCCCGTTCGAACGAATCGAGGCGGAGACGTTGAAATGGAGCGAGCTCGAGACGGCGGCACGGGCCGTCAAGTTTGGCACGATGAAGTCGGTCAAACGGGTAGACGAGCATGCCATCTATCATAACGTGTTAAAACCCGCGTACGATCAGGCGAAGAAAAAATTGACGGATGCGCTCACGGAGGCGAGCGTGAGCGGGGCCGACCATCTCGAGGCCCTCGCGGCGCAACGTCCGCTCGTCGAGACGCTCGTCGGGACGGTCCGGACGTTCGCCGTCGCTTACGAGCAGGCGAAGCGCGACCGGGCGTTCGTCGACTTCAGTGACCTTGAACATTACGCCCTCGCCATCTTGCGAGAAGGGGACGCGCCGTCCTCGGTCGCTTCGCTCTATAAACAACGGTTCGTCGAGGTGCTCATCGATGAGTACCAAGATACGAACGAGATTCAGGAGACGATTATCGGTCTGGTCAGTCAAGAAGACGAACAAGTCGGCAACCTGTTCATGGTCGGCGATATCAAGCAGTCGATCTATCGCTTCCGTCACGCCGAGCCAGGCCTCTTCATCGACAAGGCGACGCGATTCAAACGAACGGAGGCGGGCCAGCGCATCGACTTGTCACAAAATTTCCGCAGCCGGGCCGAAGTGCTCCACGGCATCAACGATTTGTTCATTCAGTTGATGGACGAGGAAGTCGGAGAAATCGCATACGACGAGGCGGCCCGTCTCGTGCCAGGCCGCGACTACGAGCCGCTCGAGGCGAGTCCGGAGCTCGTGCTCGTCAACGGACAGAGCCACGAGTTGTCGAAGCAAGAACTTGAAGGTCGAGCGATCGCGACACGCATTTTAGAGCTCGTCTCAGGCGACGAACCGTTCAAAGTGACCGATGAAGAGACCGGGTTACTCCGCTCATGTGAATATCGGGATATCGTCATTCTCGTCCGATCGAAGAAAGAACGAGTCGAACAGTTGATGGATATCTTGACCCAATACAATATCCCGGCGTACACCGACTCGGACGGCGGCTACTTCCAGGCGACGGAGATTCGGATGATGTTGTCTGTCTTGAAACTGATTGACAACCCGCTCCAAGACATCCCTCTCGCTGGGGCACTCCGTTCTCCGATGTTCGGTTTCACGGACGAAGAGCTCGCCAAGATTCGCCTCGAGTCGGAGGAGTCGTTCTATGACGCTTTGAAGATGAAGGCGGACGATGAGGATGAGCTCGGCTTGAAGTGCGGTGAGGTGCTCGACCGACTCTCGATGTGGCGAACGTTCGCCCGCAACCACAGCCTGTCTGAACTGATTCAACAAGTGTTCAACGATACCGGGTTTTATGATTTTGCCGGCGGTCTGCCGGGTGGGAAAGGTCGCCAAGAGAACTTGAAGGCACTCTATGACCGAGCGCTCTCCTACGAGCGGAGCGGGTATCGGGGGCTGTATCGCTTCTTACGTGTGATGGATCGATTGCAGGATAACGGGGAGGACTTGTCGGAAGCCAGGTCGCTCGGGGAAGAAGAGAACGTCGTCCGCATCATGACGGTCCATAAATCGAAAGGGCTTGAATTCCCGGTGACAATCGTCGCCCAGCTCGGCAAGCAGTTCAACAAGCGTGATCAAATGCAACGGGTCATCTTCCATAAACGGTACGGCATCTCCTTGGATGCGATCGACGTTATCACGCGGACACGCACCGAGACGTTCGTCAAAGAGATGATTCGCCGAGACCTCGACAAGACGATGAAAGCCGAAGAGATGCGCGTCTTGTACGTCGCGTTGACCCGGGCGAAAGAAAAATTGATTTTAGTCGGCACCGTCGCCGACCCGATGAAGCAAGTGCACGATTGGCTACACGTCGAGAGTCATGGCGAGGCGTTATCGGCCGAGGCAAGACGTGACGCCAAGACGTATTTGGATTGGGTCGCGCCGGCACTTCTCAAACTCGAGGGCGCCGCCCCGTTCCTTGAACGAAACGGCCTCCCGGTCTTTCGCGGGATGCCAGAGGCGACGCGCTGGACGTACCGTATCATCGCCGAAGACGATTTGGCCGAAGTGGCCGCGCTCCAAGAGATGATGGCGCAGCTCCATCACGTCAAACAGTTCGAAGCGATCGACTTCCCCGTCAAACGTGAGCAAGAAGTGACGGAGGCGGTTCGACGGGCGTTCGCTTACACGTATCCGGCCCAGGCCGCGACGGAGACGGCCGCCAAACAGACCGTCACCGAACTGAAACGGGCGATGCAACTGGAAACGGCGGCGTTTGAAGAGACGTTCCGGGCGACGGACACGCCGTATCGGGAACCGAAGTGGAAACAGACGGACCAGACCGGTGCCGAGCGCGGGACGACGCTTCACTTGTTGTTCCAACTGCTCGACCCAAGACAACCGATCGCGCCCCAAATCGACCGGCTCGAGAATCATCAGATGCTCAGCCCGGTCGAAGCGAAGACGGCCCGGCTCGCCATGGCAGATATCGAGACGTTTTTTGACGCCCCGATCGGCCGGGCGTTGACCGAGGCGTTAGCGAAAAATCAGGCGTGGCGCGAGTTGCCGTTCACGTATGCCGTGCCGGCCGAGCGCGTCAATCCAGACGGTGCGTTCACGGACGAACGGGTGCTCATCCAAGGGATTATCGACTGCCTCTTCTTTGACGGCGAGACGTATGTGCTTCTCGACTATAAATCCGACTCGGTGCTCTACTTGACGGACTCGGATGAGGCGGCGAGACAGATGTTGCGCGAACGCTATACGGTTCAACTCTCGCTTTACCGCGAGGCCATCGAATCGATTTGGGGAATTACGGTCGGGCAGACGGTCATTTACTCGCTCGATTTACAAGACGTTGTTTCAATATAATATAGACGGGAATTGTTTTCAGGTGTACGGTTATAAACCGTGCACCTTTTGTTTTGTGATTATGATATAAATCCGGTAAAATAATGAAATGGAATGAAAATGGAGGAATCGTCATGGTAAAAATCCTACTCGCAGAAGATGAAGAAGTATTACGCATGCTCGTTTTAGATACGTTAGAAGATGAAGGCTACGACATCGATGAGGCACCAGACGGCCTCGAAGCATACCGTTTGATTGAACAGAATGAATACGATCTCGTTATCGTTGACCATATGATGCCCGGCATGACCGGACTAGAAGTCATCGAGAAGGTCCGAAAATTACCGGGACGTCAACATACGAAAGTGATGATGTTGACGGCGAAGAGTCAACAATCTGACCGTGATTGCGCGAACGAGATTGGTGTCGACTACTTCATCTCGAAACCGTTCAGTCCGCTCGAACTCGTCAAAATTATAGGAGGCATCGTGAATTGAACAGATGGTTTAAGCAAAAGCTCGGCCGTGACATCATGGTCGTCCTCTATACATTTTTAGCGGTTGCTTTAATTGGGTCTGGCATCGCTTACTGGTACGTCGAGAATCGTCTCGAAGCGAACGAGGCGCGCCTTCGTGAGGTCGACGAGCGCATCAGCCGATTGAACACGCTTTGGGACGAGTGGCAAGGGGCGCAGTACGATTCGCGCGGCTATTTGTTGTTCGGCGATACGGAGGCGCTCGATCGGGCCCGCTCGAAAGAAAATGAGTTCCAACAAGAAATCAATTGGTTCAAGAGCGTCGTCCAGACGCGGCAAGGCGAGATTTTTGCGGACGACCTGCAAAATTTCCATGACTTTTATTTTGATGTGATTTTACCGGTCACGCTCGAATACGGGGAGTCGCGGAGAGAAGGTGAGGTCATCGAGACGTTCATCGACCCGGAGACGGTCGCGTCGCTCCCGACGGCCCAGCGCTTGATTGAGCAAGGTGTCGTCCAGTTCAGTCCGGAGCGCGGCATCGACACGCTCGGTCCGATTCAACAAATCGAGACGTCGCTCACGGACTACAGAGGGCTCATGGGCAGCGAAAAAGAGAAAGTATATACCGAATGGCGGCAAAACAATAACATTTTGCAGTTCTTATGGATTGCAAGCATCGTGTCGTTCGCCATCCTGATCCTTTTGTTCGTCCAACCGTTCTTGCGTCGCCAGTCGCGTCTAATTTCACGCCTCTCGGTCGCATCGGACCGCCTCTTGAAGGGTGAGATCGTCGATTTGAGCGATCAGATGGTCCGCGAAGACGAAATCGGGACGATGTCTCGCTCGTTCAACAAGATGGCCGAGACGCTTCGTGACAATGAGCGCCACTTGATTGAGAAGAATCACGAGCTTCAGGCGCAACAAGAAGAACTGATTGCCCAGCAAGAAGAGTTGCAAGCGCAACAACAAGAACTCGAAGAGATTCTCGAGCAGACGCAACAGAACGAGCAACATTTGGCGTACCGGAACGAGTTGACGGAGACGCTCGCAGCCCGCGACTCGTTGACGGCGTATCCAGAGATTATCGAGAAACTCGTCGCCATCACGGACTCGGAAGTCGGGGCACTCGTCTTCGTCGATGAGGCCGGCTCGTATTCAGTGACGAGCCACGGCCTAAACGAGACGCTCACGCGTCAGCTGCTTGAAAGTGAGAACTCGGTCCTCACCCGGGCGATGACGCTCCGGACGACGGTCCATTCGTCGAAACAAGTCGCCAGTGACCATCCGCTCCCGTATCCGTACTATATGTACGAGACGGCGGTCCCGGTCCACGACCCGACCGACGATACGATTATCGCGTTCATCTATCTCGTCCGCTATAAGGACCGTTTCACCCAGACGCAGATGGGCGACATCATGTCGTTCGCGCGTCAGCTGTCGCTCTCGCTTCTCCGGATGCGTCTCTTCGAAGAGATGACCCGTGAGAAAGGGAAGACCGAGCGGATTCTCGATTCGATTCGCGAAGCCGTCATTTACGTCGAGCACGCGACCGACGACGTCTTCGTCAACCGTCCGCTCTATGAAATGTTCCCGGAACTCGACGAGATCACATCGAACGAACTCGCCGAGCTGTCTTGGAACGAGTGGCGCGAGACGATTTCGACGACGGTCGACCAAGAAGACGACTTCCTGAAATATACGGAACGACTTTTCACTGACGACTTCCCGCATGACAGCGTCAGTTTCTCGATCCGTAAAGGCGAGATGAACCTACAGATGTACGCCGAACGGATCATCGTCGGCGGCATCTCGAAAGGGACGCTCCTCGTCTTCCGTGACATCACGAGCGAGACGGAGGCCGAACGGTTGAAGAGCGAGTTCATCTCGACGATCTCGCACGAGTTGCGCACGCCGCTCTCTTCGATTTATGGGTTCACCGAGCTCATGGTCAAGAAACAGCTGCCAAACGAGAAACAGGCGAAGTATTTGGAGACGATTCATGCCGAGACGGAGCGCCTGACGCATCTCGTCAACGACTTCCTCGACGTGCAGCGGATGGAAGCGGGCAGTCAAATGTATGACCGCGAACAACTCGACGTCGAGCCGGTCATCCGCGACATGATGACGTTTTATGAAGCTTCATCATTGAAGCACCAGTTCGAGCTCATCACATCCGACGACCGTCCGTATGAGCTGTATGCCGACTGTCAGAAGTTTAAGCAGCTGATGAGCAATTTGCTGTCGAATGCAGTGAAATATTCACCGCACGGCGGTAAAATCACGGTCGAATTGGCCCACCACGACCAGTCCGTGTCGATTAAAGTGAAGGACGAAGGGATCGGAATCCCGAGCGAAGCGCTCGACCGCCTCTTCGACAAGTTCTATCGCGTCGACAACTCGGACAGCCGTGAGATTGGCGGTACGGGTCTTGGACTCCCGATTTGTCAGGAAATCGTCCGAGGCCATGCCGGTCAAATCCATGTCGAGTCCGTGCAGCATCAAGGGTCGACGTTCACCGTCGTCATCCCGAGCTATGAGCATGCTGTTCGCGAAGAGACACCGACGACCGTATAAAGGAAAGAGGGGTGCCCGAAGTAAACTGTACCCTGAGTAGTAGACACTAAAAAAGTCTACTGCTCAGGGTTTTTGTGTACACTGAACTAAATCATATTGGGAGTGAATTCGAGTGTCGAAGAAGATGTTTACGTCAAAAGAAATAGATGCGCTAGCCGCAAATCCTTACGTTAA
>NZ_JACSMC010000026.1:0-39730 GCF_018618435.1 Exiguobacterium sp. s150
CGGAGGGCGGTCGAGCGATACAGCGCCGCGCTCGTCGAGAAGTCGAACCAACTGTACGACGAACTGATGGCCGACCAGGTCATCCCCGAGATCGAACGGGAGAGCCCGGACGCGCTCTCGGTCCAAGAACTCGAACAGGTCGCCGCGCGACTTGAAGAAAAGATCGAGGCCATCGACGAGGAGATCGCCTCGACCACCGACGTCGCCGAACGGAAACGATTGCGTGCGGAACGGAAGGTGCCCCGTCGTCTCCACAAACAGGCCGCCGACTTCGCCACCCGGAAACGCCGATACGAGGGGCACATGGCCACCTTCGGTACACGGAACAGTTACTCGAAGACCGACAGGGACGCGACGTTCATGCGGATGAAAGAGGATCACATGAAGAACGGCCAACTCAAGCCGGGCTACAACGTCCAGATCGCAACCGAAGGTCAGTACACGCTCGCCTATGACGTCTATCCGAACCCGACCGACATGAAGACGTTGATCCCGTTCCTCGATGAAATCGAAACGTTCTTCGACCTGCCCGCCCACATCGTCGCCGACGCGGGATACGGGAGCCAGCAGAACTACACGGACATACTCGAGCGCCGGGGGCGCCTCCCCTTGATCCCGCATACGATGTACCGGAAGGAACAGAAGAAGAAATGGCGCGAGGACCCGTTCAACATCGCGAACTGGGCGTACGATGACGAGACCGACACGTTCACGTGCCCGGACGGGAGACGGCTCCCGTTCAGCCATGAGTCCCACAGGACCGACCGGAACGGCTTCACCCGCGACTTCCGTGTGTACGAGTGCGAGAGCTGCGACGGCTGCCCGTTCCGGGAGCTGTGCACGAAGGCCGAACCGGGGAGACACCGCCAGGTCAGCGTGAACGGGGCCTGGGAAGAACAAAAGCATATGACGAGAACGCTGCTTTCGGATGAGAAAACCGGTGCCCTCTACGCCCGCCGCAAGACGGACGTGGAACCAGTTTTTGGATATCTGAAGGCCAATTTGGGTTTCACCCGCTTCTCCGTCAGAGGAAAACAGCGCGTGAAACGCGAGCTCGGCTTCGCCCTCATGGCGGTGAACCTACGGAAGTTCATCGCCAATGGCATCGGGGGAAGTGCAAAGAAGGGGTCCGGCCACCGAAAATCGGTGACCGGACCCCTCTTTTTATTGAAAAGCTCTAAAACCGGCTAGTTATGTCCCAGCCTCTTGTTTCAATCGAGTAGGAACAAGACATCGTCCGCGAACTTCTCATACGTCCGGTCGCTCGGATGGAATTGATCGGTCGCAAGGTCCCGTGACACGTCGGAAACGTAGGCGAACGGGTCGATGACGTCGATGCGTTGCGCGTTCGCGAACTGTGCGGCCGACGCATTCCAATCGAGGATGAGTTGATTGAACGCTTCCCCGTTCTCATTGTCTTGGAACGGATTGTATAGCGCGATGTAAATGATTTGAGCGGAATCGTTCAGGCTGCGGATTTCGGTGAAAATCGTATTCAAGTTCGTCTTCGCATCGGCAACGACTTGGGTGATGTCGACCGAGTCGAAATTATCGACGTTCTCGCCGCGATTGAACAAGTCGTTTCCACCGATCGTCAAGGTGATGTATCGGGCGTTCTCGATTGTCCGTCGTACTTCGGGCTGCTCGAGCTGAGCGAGTAAGTCCTCGGTGCGAGCTCCCGAGACGGCTAGGTTCTGTGACCGGATGCCGTCTTCTTGTAATGCCCGGCTGACGGGTTGCACGTATCCTGCGCCCGACGTCGAGCCGACACCGCGTGTGAGCGAGTCACCGAGGGCGACGAACACGTCACCTTCTGGTGCAGGGCGGGCATCCTCGTTGACCGAGAGCGTCCGTTCTGGCGGATGAACGATATCTTGATAACCGATCCATAGGCCGTATAGAGCCGTTCCTGTTAGAAAAATCGAGCCGATTAAAAACGCGTACCACTTTCGGTTTTTCATCTGATGACCTCACTTTCGTTGTTCTCATCATATCAAAAAAACGTGAACGTGCCCTATGTGAATGTTCGAATAGGACAGACTGGCATCGTCTCCGCTAGAATGGAAAAGAGGTGAGACGATGCAACCAACATTGAAGATTGATCAATTGACAAAAGTGATTGGGAAAAAGACGATTATCGACAATATGTCGTTCGACGTGTTCCCGGGTGAAGTGTTCGGCTTCCTCGGTCCGAATGGGGCCGGGAAGACGACGACGATTCGGATGATTGTCGGTTTAATCAAACCGACGAACGGGACCGTCTCGATCTGCGGCTATAACGTCGAACGAGAATTCGTCCAAGCGATGAACCAAATCGGGGCGATTGTTGAAAACCCAGAACTGTACAAGTTTTTAAGTGGTCGTGAAAACTTGGAAGTGTTCGCCCGCATGTTGCCGGATGTGACTGAGGCGAGAATCCAAGAAGTGATTGACCTCGTCGATTTGACGGCACGAATCGATGACAAAGTGAAGACGTACTCGCTCGGGATGCGGCAACGGCTCGGGATCGCCCAAGCACTCCTCAACAACCCGCGCGTCTTGATCTTAGATGAGCCGACGAACGGACTCGACCCGATGGGGATTCGGGACTTGCGCCTTTTCATCCGCCGACTCGTCGAAGAGACGGGCTTAAGCGTGCTCGTCTCGAGCCACATTCTAGCGGAAATCGAACTGCTCGCCGACCGCGTCGCCATCATGTCTCGCGGCAAAATCGTCAAAGTCGGCACGGTCGGGGACTTGATCAACGAGCTCGCCTCGACGGTCGACGTTCATGTGCCGGACAGCTTCGAGGCGCTCCCGATTGTGCGCGGATTCGAGTCGGTGACCCAAGCCGACGTCATCGATGAACGAACGATTCGCGTCTCGATGAACTTGGAGGACACCGCCGACTTGAACCGCTATTTACTCGAGCGCAACGTCGCGGTCTCCGGTCTAGAGCGACGCGTCCAAACGCTCGAAGAGTTGTTTATTTCGTTGACCGGGGGTGACCACATTGTCTAATCCTTCAATCATCGGATTGATTCGAAACGAAGTGTTAAAGATTCATCGCAAACGACGCTTGCTGGTCGTCTCGACGATTCTCGTCGTCCTCGTCTCGATGTTCACGTATGCGAACTATCGACAGATCGAGAAGCAGCGGGAAGAACAGGGAACGATTGATTGGCGCGTCGATTTGCAGCAAGAGATTATCGACACGCAAAACCGGCTCGCCTCGGCGAACGTCCAAGACGAGTTCCGGCAAATCCTCGAATTTCGGGTGCAACAGAACCAATATTACTTAGATAACGACATTAACCCGAGTTACCCGGGGGCACCGACGTTCATGCGCGTCTTCTTCTCCCAAGGGACGACGCTCGTCCTGCCGCTCTTCATCATCGTCTTGATGGCCGATATCGTCAGCGGCGAGCATAACGACGGGACGATTAAGACGCTCTTGTCGCGACCGGTCCGGCGCTTCAAGATCCTGCTTGCAAAATGGATGACGACGCTTCTGTATACGTCGCTCCTCATCTTCATCACGGCGCTCGTCAGTTATGCGATTTCCGGTATCGTGCTCGGCTGGGACGGTTGGACCGCGCCGATACTGACCGGATTCCAAGCCTCGCCGACCGGTACGTTCTCGACCGACTTCGTCCATACGCTGCCGATGTGGCAATATCTACTCATGTCCGTCGGCCTCGCCTGGTTCGTCGTCGCCGCGGTCGGGACGATCGCACTCATGGTGTCGGTCATCGTCAAAAACACGGCGACCGGGATTGGCATCATGATGGCCGTCCTCATCTCGGGTCCGCTTTTGACGTCGCTCGGTTCGAACTGGGACAGTTCGAAGTACCTCGTCAACGTCAACTTCGGTCTTCATACCTATCTCGAAGGTCAAGCGCCACCAATCGATGGGATGACGTTACCGTTCTCGCTTATCGTGATCACGCTCTGGTCACTGGCGGCACTCGCTTACGCGTTTTACCATTTCACGCAAAAAGATGTATATTGATTCGACGTCGCCCGTTACGGGTGACGTTTTTTTTATACAGTGAGAAAGGCGCTGTCCTGATGTACGAGTAGTCATATTTACTTAATATTTTAAATTATCAAAATAATCAAATGGTTGGATATCTTAATTGTGTGAAACTATGTAAAGTTTGAATCACCACATAAGGAGGGACACACAAATGAAAAAAGTATTATCCACATCCATCATCGCCGGCGTCTTACTCGTACCGCAACTCGTCGGGGCGAGCGAACTCAAATCAGGGACGTTGACGAAACCGTCAAACGAGGCACCGACGACAATCGTCAAAGAATATGCGAAAGCGAAAGGGCAGTTCAAGACGCTCGAGTCGAAGCAAGACAAAGTCGGTCAAGTCGTCAAGTTACAACAGACTGTTGACGGGGTACCGGTCTTCGGTGGCATCGTCGTCGGCGTTGTCGATGAAGCGGGGCAATTGAAGACGGTCGTCGATGACACGAAAGCTGTCAAAGGATTACATAAGTCAATCAAGTTGAACGAACAAAGAGCAATCAACCGCTATAAAGAACTCGTCGGTCATCAAGGCGCCTATGAGCTTGAACCGAAAGCGGAACTCGTCGTCTATCCACAAGGCGACTCGGCCGTCTACGCGTATGAAGTGACGGGAACGATCCTTGAGGCAGACGAGCCGTCACGTTGGACGTACTTCATCGACGCAGCGAGTGGAGAAGTCGTCAACAAGTTCAACCAATTGGCGCATGCAAAGCCGATAAATGGCGTGACGGGCACGACATATACGGGAACAGGCATCGATGTTCTCGGACAGAGTCAAACGTTTAAGACGACGAAGAGTGGGTCGTATTACTATCTTCAGGATTCGACTCGTGGCAAAGGCATTTACACGTACGACGCGAAAAACCGCACTACGCTTCCAGGTTCTCTTTGGGCCGACGTCGATAACGTCTTGAACACGACGTACGACCGGGCGGCTGTCAGCGCGCACGTCAACGCGACGAAGACGTATGACTTCTTCAAGAACACATACGGACGGAACAGTTACGACAACAACGGTGCCGCGCTCAACTCAACGGTCCACTATAGCCGTAGTTACAATAACGCGTTCTGGGACGGTAGCAAGATGGTATACGGGGACGGGGACGGGCAAACGTTCACGTACCTTTCAGGGGCGCTTGATGTCGTCGCGCACGAATTGTCTCACGCCGTCACGGAGTACACGGCAGGACTGATCTATCAAAACGAGTCTGGGGCCATCAACGAAGCCATTTCAGATATTTTCGGGACGGTCGCCGAGTACAGTGTCGGCTCGAACTTTGACTGGTTGATTGGGGAAGACATCTATACGCCAGGCGTTGCCGGTGACGGACTCCGCTCAATGGCGAACCCTGCCGCTTACGGGGACCCAGATCACTATTCGAAACGTTACACAGGGACGCAAGACAACGGCGGTGTCCATATCAACTCAGGAATCGTCAACAAGGCAGCCTACTTGCTTGGTAACGGTGGCACGCATTACGGCGTCTCGGTCCAAGGCGTGGGCGTCATGAAGATGGGTGACATTTACTACCGTGCGCTCACGGTTTACTTGACACCGTCCTCGAACTTCTCGAGCCTCCGTCAGGCGGTCGTGCAGTCAGCGAAAGACTTGTACGGTGCGACGAGCCCGGAAGCCATCGCGGCGGCAAAATCGTTCGACGCGGTCGGCATCAACTAATGAAGGAAGCTGTAGACAAATCTCAATTTGTCTACAGCTTTTTTGTGTGATTACCCTTAATTGTGAAATGCTTGGAATAGGAAGAACAGGGTGAATACATCATTGCCAGTGCATGTTTTGATTTTTTAGATCGTATCGATGGCTCGTTTCAGATGAAACGAGCCAAAAATTGATAAACGATTGCGCGTTCATCAACGAATAAATGATCACACGTCACCTGTTTCTGGGTAAAGGAAGTTGCTACGAGAAAAAAGTGAGGTGGATCAACATGCCAGATTTCGACCGATTCAAAATCGATGAGAAACAAAAGCGGAAATTAAACGATTTTGACACATCAATCGATGACCGACCAACTGACGAGGAATTACAACAGACGCTCATCCCTGAAAGCATTGAACGCTTGAAGGAATTGCATTGGAAACTATATGCCGAGGCAAAGACAGGGGTCATTGTCGTCTTACAGGCGCTCGATGCGGGAGGGAAAGACGAAGCAATCAGCTACATCTTTTCGAACTTGAACGCCCAAGGGTTAAAGACGAACGCGTTCCAAAAACCGTCCGAGAAAGAAAAGAAACATGACTATTTGTGGCGCATGCACGACTTGATGCCGGAGCGTGGGCAGGTCGGCATCCTCAATCGCTCACATTACGAGGAAGTCATCGCCCCCCGTGTGCACGATTTGCTCGGGGAAGAAGCGATTCCGGAAGAGACCGACAAAGAGGCGGTTTGGTCGGTGCGTTATCGCCAAATCAATGATTTTGAGCGCTACTTGCATGAGAACGGGTTCGAAATCATCAAGTTCTTCTTCAACGTCTCAAAGGATGTACAACGAGACCGATTGCTGGAACGGTTAAAAGACCCGAAGAAAAATTGGGAGTTTTCCTTTAGCGACGTCAAGGAGCGACAGTATTGGGACGACTATCAGGCCATCTTTGCCGACATGCTCTCGAAGACGGCGACGGAACACGCCCCGTGGTATGTGCTCCCGGCCGATGACGAATGGTACGCCCGCTATATCGTCTCTTCGGTCATGATTGACGTGTTAGAGCAAATCGATCCCGAGTTTCCGACGTTCACGGAAGAAGAACAAGAAAAGATTGACGAGGCCATCCGGACGCTTGAGAGCGAGTGAATCAAGGCGTTCTCGTGAACAACAATTTCCCCTCTTGCATTGAAAGCGAATTCACAGTACAGTGGACATATCGAAAGACGTCTGACATCTGTACAAAGGAGTAATGCACGTGGGGAATATTAGTTTGTTATTTGGTGGCGTGGCGTTGTTTTTAAATAGCCTCGTCTTATTTGGGAAAGTCGACTTGAAGAGTGCCGGTGTGTTCAGCTTGTTCACGGGCTTCTTGCAAGCGTTCATCGCGACATGGCTCGTCGTCCATGCGACACCGGCCGAAGTGTTCGGTTATGCAGGAATTTATTTGTTCGCATTCACTTATTTATACGTCGGTGTCACGTTCTTGTATGACTTAGACGGTCGCGGCGTCGGTTGGTTCTCCCTTTTCGTCGCGATTGCCGCATTGTTTTACGCAGGGATCGGCTTCGGACGGGCTGATTTTGTGGACGGGGCGATGTGGACGTTTTGGGCGTTCCTTTGGGCGCTCTTCTTCCTCGGCATGGGGCTCGGGCGCCCGATCGATGCGGTAACGTCACGGGTCGCGCTCGTCTTGAGCTGGTTGACGTTGATCGTACCGGCAATGGTCGGAATGTCTGGACTGGCGACACCGCTATATACGATCATGTGGTGGGCTGCGAGTGGTACAGCGGTTCTTTACTTCGGGTTCACGATGTGGCGGTACCGCTTGATTGAAGTGACCTTATGAAGATGCTCCGAGCGAGCATCTTTTTTTTGCGTATTAATTTGTGTCTAATGTGTGAAAAGTGGGAATGGAGAAACAAAGGAGGCGGACACGAATGAGTGATGGACTAGTTTTATTGCTCGGCTTGCTATTATGTGGTTGGATGCTGTTTGCCGTCGTATTTGATGATACAATTAAACGAAGAATTTGACTGACCGTCTCCTTCCTGGAGCGGTCTTTCGTTTGAGGAGTGAGCTGGATGGAAAAAACACCCGTCATCGTGATTGTCGGACCAACGGCGGTCGGTAAGACGAAGACTGGAATCGAGTTGGCGAAAGCGTTCAACGGAGAGATCGTGTCCGGTGACTCGGTACAAGTGTATCGCGGCATGGACATTGGATCGGCAAAAGTGACGGTCGAGGAGGCGGAAGGAATCCCGCACCATTTGATTGACATTTGTGACCCCGATGAACCGATGAGCGTCGCCAAGTTTCAACAACGGGCACGTCAGGCGATTGACGATATTTATGCCCGCGGTAAACTGCCGATTCTCGTCGGTGGCACCGGACTATACATTCGATCTATCTTATATGATTATGAGTTCGCTGAACGGCCAGTGAACGAGGCGCTGCGAGCGTCGCTTGAAGACGAGGCGAGTCGCCTCGGCGCGGACGCGCTGCATGAGCGGTTACGTGAACTCGACCCGAGACGGGCCGAACAAATCCATCCAAATAACGTGCGTCGTGTCATTCGCGCCCTTGAAGTCGCGATGCAAGGGGACAGTCAAGCAGTCGATAGCGCCCCGTCCGAACATTATGCCTATAAGCTGTTCGTCTTACACGCTGACCGGGACGTTCTCTATGAACGAATCAATGAGCGCGTCGATGTCATGGTCGAGACGGGTTTAGTCGATGAGGTCAAACATCTCCTTGACGCAGGATATGAGAATACACATGCGATGCGGGCCATTGGGTATAAAGAAGTCGTCCCTTACATCGAAGGTCGCATCACGGAAGAGCGGATGCGCGAGACGCTAAAACAACATACGCGGCAATTCGCCAAACGACAATTGACGTGGTTCCGTCATCAATTTGATGGGATTTGGGTGGATATGGGAAGAAAATCATTTGAACTATCGTATAAAAATATTTATGATGAAGTTGAGGGGTTTTTTCGAAAATTCCGATTATTTGAAAGAGACACAGACTAGGGGGAATGCAACATGAAGGCAAACTATAACATCCAAGACCATTTTTTAAATCAGTTGCGCAAAGAGATGGTACCGACGACCGTGTTTTTAGTGAGTGGGTTTCAAATTCGGGGAGTCATCAAGTCGTTCGACAACTTCACGGTCATCGTTGAGTCGGAAGGGCGCCAACAGTTGATTTATAAGCATGCGATCTCAACGTTTTCACCAGCCCGTAACGTTACGCTGTATGAACCAGATGCGGTGGAAGTGACAGAAGGATAAGCCATAAAGAAAGAGCGGCCCGGGGACCGCTCTTTCTTTATGCTGTTTTTACGTCTTTGTCATGACCGACCGCCTCGAGCACGCGGTGGATGGCACAACCGCCAAAGATCGAGTCGAGTTGGTCGCAAAGCTGTGACGGTTTGGACCGATACAAGTGGGCGAACGTGCGCTTCCATGACCGCTCCGCCGACTGGATTCGGACGAGCAGGTCGGCGTGGCTGAGCTCTTTCAACTTTTCGATGTTCATACGGTTCGTCCGGGCGAAGGCGGACAAGACGAGCGCTTTTGCGAGCGGTGTCTGCACCGGATAGCCGAGGACGAGGAGCGTCGCCATCGCGCCTTTTAGTTCATGAGTGATAATCGATTCGAACACCGAATCGTGCGTATATGGATTCCCGGCGTGACCGGAGACGATTCGTTCGAGATCAGCCTCAGGCACCGGGCAGGCGGCTGCCTTGATGATTTGTTCAGTCGTCGGATGTTCACTCGCATAACGTGTCGCTTCCCCCGTCGCGATGAGCCGTTCATACGTGTCTGTCAATGAAATCATTTCGATTCCCCCTTTTTATAACTAACTCTATCGTATCAATACTCGTAAGCGCTTTCAATGAAATCTGAGATTTTTTCGACCTATAACGAAAGTATGTTCGCCTAGCCTAATGAAAAACGGTACAATGGGCACAGATGCGAAGGAGGGGCTATGATGAACTATTATCAACAAATCGAACGAGTCACAGGGGACGGGTTTGACCGGAATATTTACCAAATCCCGGCCATGGAGCAATCGGACGTGCGCTTGGCTGATTTGACGGACGGGACGCCCGTCGATACGAAAGCGCTCGTCAGCACGGTCGAGGTGAAAGAAAGTAAGTCGGGGGCGAAGTGGCTTCAGTTGAACGTGACGACGGCGAGCGGTTTGATTCGCGCGAAGCATTGGCTGCGTGGCAATGAGGATCAGCTATTGCCGATTTACGAGTCGGGTGTCGTCGCCCTGTCAGGGAAAATCGACGTCTATCCGAAACCGGATGGCGCGAAATCCATCACGATTGACAAGGTGCAAGCCATCTCTCGCGACGAAGCGGTCTCGCTCTTACCTGGCCTGCCAAATGACGAGACGATTGACGCGTTCGCGGACGAATTGTTTGCAATCCTTGGGACGCTATCTCTAGACGCCCAAAAGATTGCCTATGCCCTGCTCGAGGACGTATGGGACGACTTCGTCTTGGCCCCGGCCGCCTTGTACCATCATCACAACTATGCAGGCGGGTTGTTGAAGCACACGACGTGCATGCTTCGGCTCGGCTATCGGATTCAGGAGCAAGACGACTACTTGGCGATGGCGTTCCGTGTCATCAAAGAGGCCGAGCAGTTGCACAAAGTAGACGTATGGAATACGATGAACGGTGTGAAAGTCGAGCAGGCGTTCAAAGGGACGTTCGAGTCGCTGTATGCGGCGTGTGAGGCGGTCGCCGAGCTGAAAGAACCGCTCCGGTGGGATGAACTCGCCCTCGGGATTTTGTTCCACGATATCGGCAAACTGTATGAATATAGTCATCTATTGTCGTCACCGCGCCGCTTCGAGAATTTGTTTGCCGTCTCGGGTACGAGCGAGACGACAGGGATTTCCATCAATCCGATGGGCAGTCTAATCGGTCATATGCCGTATGGAGGGCTGTTGTTCGAGAAGAGCCAGCGTCAGTCTGGCGTCACGTTACCGCTTGATGTCCATCATCGGATTTGGCATATGATTTTGTCCCATCATGGAAAGCGGGAATGGGGATCGAGCGTCCTCCCGGTGACGGCTGAAGCGTGGTTGCTCCATCTCATCGACCTGCTCGACGCTCGGTATGAGAAGTGGGCGCGTGTCCATGACAATCTATGAAGTGAGGTTTTTGCAATGATTCCCGTGCAACTTGTGACCGGTTTTTTAGGCGCCGGTAAGACGACTTATATGAACAGGCTGCTCGCGGCGACGAACGAGCGTATCTTGCTCATCGTCAACGAGCTCGGTTCCATCAATTTGGATGAGCAACTGATCGTCCAAATGGACCAAGAACAAATCGAACTATCGAACGGCTGCATTTGCTGCTCGATTCAAAACGATTTGAGCAAGACGTTTTATCAGCTCGCGGCCAAAGACAAGACGTTCGACCGAATCGTTATCGAGACGACGGGCGTCGCCGATCCGGCTCCGATCATCCAGACGATTTACTATGATGACTATTTACGAACTCATTTCAAGCTGACCGCGATTTTAACGGTCGTCGATGCGAGTCAAATGGACCGGGACTTGTTTATAGAAGGAATTCACCAAATCGCTTATGCCGATGTGATCCTGTTAAATAAGACGGACCTCGTGGACGAAGCGGTGCTCAGACGGGCGCATGAAAGGATTCGTACAATCAACCCGACCGTTCGTGTCGTCGAGACGGTACAAACGGAAGGGGACTACGATCTGCTCGAGGATACGTTCCAACTGTCTCGTGTCGATGAGCGACAGCTGTCCACGTTGACGGAAGGTCACGGCTCCGTGGCAACACTCCGTGCCGTCACGTTGACGACAGATGTTCCGCTTTCCCGGGAGCGTGTGACGCGTTACGTCCGAGAGGTGCTCATGCATTATGAAGATCAGCTCTATCGCTTGAAGGCGATTGTCCGACTTGACGGGGAACAATCCAAATTCGTCGTTCAAGCGACGAACCAGTTGATGGGTGCGACGTTCGCGAACGAACCGAGTGACGACACCCGTTCCGTGTTCGTCTGGATTGGGAAGGAACTTGACCGTGAAGCGCTCGCTCGCGGATTACATGCTTGTGAGGTGGATGAGACGTGAAACTGATGTTAGTGGATGGGTTCAACTTGTTGTCACGTTATTACTTCGCGACAGAGCGTCGCCGGGCGCTCGACCCTGATGTGACAGTGAAAGGATTGCTTCGAAAAGTCGATGGCTGGACGAATGACTTCTCCCACATTGCCTTCTTTTGGGACGGGCCGCGTGAATCGACACATCGATTCGCCATTTTCCCTGAGTATAAGGCGACGCGGACCGGACTCCCGGAACCGTTATTCGACGACTACGTCAAATTACGGGCGGCCTTGACGGAACGAGGCATTTTCCAGTCGGAACTTGCCGGCTATGAGGCCGACGACTTGATGGGGGCGGTGGCGACACACTTCCCGGGCCAGTCGTACCTCTATTCGTCGGACCGCGACCTGCACCAACTGTTATCGGACTCGGTCTTTCAAATCGTACCGAAAAAAGGGGAAGAAGTGCTTATGAACGGGACGCTGTTCGAGTCACTCTACGGCATCAAACCGCTCCAATTCGTCGATGTGAAGGCGCTCCAAGGCGACGCGTCGGACAACATCCCTGGTGTTCGCGGAATCGGACCGAAAACAGCGACGATTCTCGTTCAGTCGTATGATACGGTCGAAGTGCTATTTGATCGATTGAAGCATGATCAACTGCTCGAGGCGCACCGGAAGTTCTCAAAGAAGCTCGATGGACAGGAAGGCGTGGCGAAGTTGTCGAAACAGCTCTCGCTCATCGACATTCATGCCCCAATCGAGATGGACTGGGAGGCGTATCGCTTTGGTTCACATCTATTTTGACGCCGCCACGAATCAAGAGACCGCTCTGAACGGACTCGGTGTCTGGCTGCGGCAAACTGACGGCACGGTGTCGACGTATATGAAGAAAGTGTCGGGGTTTACGAGCGTTCAGGCTGAACTTGCCGCCCTCGACTTTGCGCTTGAACACGCGCATCAGCTCGAAGGTGAGACGACGTTCATGATATATTCGGATGCGGAGACGGTCGTGCGCGCCCTTGAGCAGCGGTTTTTAAAAGATCAAACAATGCGTCCTTTGTTCGTTAAAGCGCTGACGCTCTATGACGAGTTGCCACATAAGTTCATCAAGTGGATTCCGCGTGCGGAGAATCGATCCCATGATGTGGCGAAACGAGCATTAATGATGGAGTGAAAGTCGGGCGTTGGCCCGACTTTTTGTCAATTGCAGGGGAATGATTTCTTTTTTGCAAAAGTTTCGCTAAAATGAAAGCGTAGTCAAAAAAAGAGGGGGAATTTTCATGGATTATCGGATTGAACGGGACACGATGGGGGAGATCAACGTTCTAGCTTCGGCGAAATGGGGCGCACAGACACAGCGCAGCCTAGAGAACTTTAAAATCGGGACGGAGAAGATGCCGATCGAGGTCATCTACGCCTTTGCCATCTTGAAAAAAGGAGCCGCGCTCGCCAATGCCGAACTCGGCGTCCTCGAACAAGAGAAGGCCGATGTCATCGCCGAAGTGGCCGATGACATCATCGCAGGGAAACACGATGCCGAGTTTCCGCTCGTCGTCTGGCAGACCGGTTCTGGGACGCAGTCGAACATGAACGTCAACGAAGTCATCGCCCATTTGGCGAACGACTTATTGAAGGCGCGCGGTCAAGCGCTCACGATTCATCCGAACGACGACGTCAACAAGTCGCAAAGTTCAAACGACACGTATCCGACCGCGATGCATATCGCGGCCATCTTGGCGGTCGAGGATCACGTCCTCCCCGCGATCGACGCGCTGCACGGGACGCTCGCGCGTAAGGCCGATGAATTCATGGATATCGTCAAGATTGGTCGGACCCATCTTCAAGATGCGACTCCCGTCACGCTCGGGCAAGAAATCAGTGGTTGGGTGCGTATGCTCGAACTCTCGAAACAGATGATTGAGCGGACGATCGAACCGTTGACGGAACTTGCGCTCGGGGGTACGGCTGTCGGAACGGGCATCAACGCCCATCCGCGTTTCGGGGAAGTCGTCGCGGAGAAGATTTCACACGAGACCGGTAAACCGTTCGTGACGGCAGTGAACAAGTTCCATGCGCTCACGAGTCATGACCAGCTCGTCTTCACACACGGTGCGTTGAAGGCAGTCGCCATGGACGCGATGAAAATTGCGAACGATGTCCGATGGCTCGCCTCGGGACCACGTGCCGGCATCGGAGAGATCACCATTCCTGAAAATGAGCCGGGTAGCTCGATCATGCCAGGTAAAGTGAACCCGACGCAAAGTGAAGCGTTGACGATGGTCGCCGCGCAAGTGCTCGGCAATGACGCGACAATCGGATTCGGCGCGAGCCAAGGGAACTTCGAGTTGAACGTCTTTAAGCCCGTCATCATGTATAACTTCTTGCAGACGTGCCGCCTGTTGACGGACAGTCTGCACTCGTTCGATACGCATTGCGCGGTCGGCATCGAGCCGGATCGTGACGTGATCGCCCATAACGTGGAGCGCTCGCTCATGCTCGTCACAGCGCTCAATCCGCACATCGGTTATGAAAATGCGGCGAAAATCGCGAAACTTGCTCACAAAGAAGGCGTATCGCTTAAAGAAGCGGCGCTGAAAACGGGTCTTCTCAGTGAGGAACAATTTGACAAGTGGATTCGTCCGGAAGAGATGACGTCACCAAACTTAAAAGTTGAAAAATAAAACAAGGACGGCCGCAAGGTCGTCCTTTCTCTATGGTAATTTAGGACGTAAGTACTAACTATCTGTCAAACAATAGGAATAAAATGAGGAAATAGTTGTATTTTCGTGGGCGAAGTCGCATAATCGAAGACAGAAGCGAATTTCGGGGAGAACGAAACTGGGGGGTCGGGAATGTTGCATCAACCTACAGCTCGTATACACGAGATCTTGTCCAAGTTGACAGAAGCGCGCCAACTGCCAAAACAAGACATCGACTATTTATTGGATTGGATGAAAACCGAAGTGAAGAAGCGGCGATTCATGCATTTACTCGAGATTTTCAGCCGAGTTGAAGCGGATGCACGTGATTTGCCGGCTGTCCTATCCCAAGCGGAGGCGACGGCTTTGATTGCCCCCGTCAAACGATACATACATACGATTCTCGGCATTGACCAAGAAGACGAAGACCTCGTCCTTATCTTATCGACGAGTTTCTCGACGTTCAGTCGATACAAACCACGTGTCGAAAAACTCGGGGCGCGGCCAGTTTTTTTACAAACGCTCGCCGAAGCGGTCGAATATGATTACGAGGACGTCCCGAAAGCGATTATGATGGACGTCGAGCTTTGGTCGAACTTCCGAGAGCGCGACATCCAGTCGTTCGTCAGCAAGATGAAGAAGCTATACGTCCCGCTCATCGTCATCGGTACGAACGAACATTACCGGCTAGCGGCGTATTCATATGGCTTCGATGACTATTGGGAGTCTTGGATCCCGATGGAAGAGCGCCTCGTCCGGCTCGGACATCATATCGAAAAAGCGCGGCTCGTTTCGAAAGCACTCCTCGTCGATGAGTTGACCGGTGCGTTCAACCGTAAATATTTGAAAGCGACGTTCGGCCGGTTCATGTCCCGGCTAGAGCGTTCAGGTGAGAGTTTCACGCTCGCTTTGCTCGATATCGATCACTTCAAGCAATTGAACGATACGTTCGGTCATGCGTATGGAGACGAAGTGTTACATCGCGTCGCCGAAGAGATTCGGCTCGCCATTCGCTCAAGTGATGAACTGATTCGGTATGGGGGTGAAGAGTTCCTCGTCATCTTGAACGTCTCGGACAGACAAATCGTCGATGCCGTACTCGAGCGTGTCCGGACGCGCATCGAACAGATGACGTTCTCTTATGAACATCATCTCACCGTCTCGATCGGGTACACTCGTGTGTGCGAGACCGGTCTGACACTCGGTGAATGGTGCGCGTACGCGGACGAGGCGCTTTACAAGGCGAAGCGGGACGGACGTAACCGCATTATCCGATACTCGACAGCCGTCCGCGAGGAGAAACGCCTCGCCTACGTCACGATGAGCCCGAGAAAGTATGCCCGTTTGGCCGACCAGTTACCGAAGCAACATCGGCGCTATGAAGTCGTGTATCGTCCATACGGGGCATACGTCTGTAACGATCACGTTGAAATGTTCGTGCTAGATGAATCAGGATCGAATGAGGCGCGGACACTGTCGGCCGTGAAAGAACAACGGGGCAAATATAGCCATATTTTGGCCGTGACGTCGCGGACGGCGGCGGAGATTGGGCTATATGACGACGTGTCTGAGGCGGATAGTGAGGCTGCCATCACCGAGAAAATTGAACAGTGGCTCGAAAAGTTGCCGGACTAAAAAAGACATCGAACTCAATCGATGTCTTTTCTGTCGTATTGGTAGAACGTGAAGCTGTGGTCGTGTCGCTCATCGGCCGGATGGAACTGTTCGGACGTGACGACGACGTTAGGCAGCGTCGGATAGAACGTATCCGCCTCGAACGATCCATCGACGGCCGTGACGTAGAAGCGGTCGGTCCACGGCATCGTCTGCTCATACAACGTGGCGCCACCGATGACATAAAAATCATGCTCTTTCGCTTCGTCTTTTAGCCGCTCGAGATTATGCCAAACTTCGATATTGTCGGCCTTAAACGATGTGTCGGACGTGACGACGATATTTCGCCGGTTCGGGAGGGCCCGCCCGATTGACTCGTAAGTCTTGCGGCCCATGACGATCGTCTGTCCCGTTGTGATGGCTTTGAACTGTTTCAAGTCATCTGGCAAGCGCCAAAGCAACGCATTGTTTTTTCCGATTTCACGATTTAAGCCATAGGCGACGACATGTATGATCATACGCTGACGGCTCCTTTAATGTGTGGGTGCGGATCGTAATCGACAATTTCGAAGTCCTCGAACCGGAAGTCCTCGATCGAGGTGACATCCCGAACGATTTTTAGTTGCGGGAGCGGTCGTGGTTCGCGTGTCAACTGAAGGTTTACTTGCTCGAGATGGTTATGATAAATATGGGCGTCGCCGAGCGTATGGACGAAGTCCCCGACCTCAAGGCCAGTCACATGCGCGACCATATGTGTGAGTAGGGCGTAGGACGCGATATTGAACGGGACACCGAGGAACGTGTCGGCGCTCCGCTGATAGAGCTGGCACGATAGCTTGCCGTCCGCCACGTAAAATTGGAACAAGAGGTGGCAAGGCGGGAGTGCCATATCTTCAAGTTGACCTGGGTTCCAAGCCGAGACGATGAGGCGACGTGAGTCGGGATTCGTCTTGATTTGTTCAATCACTTGGGCGAGCTGGTCGACACTCGTACCGTCCGGTTTCGGGAATGAGCGCCACTGGGCACCGTAGACGGGTCCGAGGTTGCCGTCCTCATCTGCCCATTCGTTCCAGATGCGGACTCCGTTATCTTGCAAATATTTGACGTTCGTCTCTCCTGAAATGAACCAAAGGAGTTCGTGGATGATGGAACGGGTATGTAATTTTTTCGTCGTGATCAGGGGGAACCCGTCCTGAAGGTTGAATCGCATTTGATAACCGAAGACGCTCGTCGTCCCGGTACCGGTCCGGTCCTCTTTGACGACCCCGTGTTCGAGGATATGGGCGCATAAATCATGGTATTGCTTCATGTGGGAAATCCCCTTTCTCATTCTATTTATTCAAAAAGTCGCACTCATTATAACACAATATATTGGGAAAACGATGGATGTTTACGGTCAAATCGTTCTAAATATCGATTTCTCTCCGAATGTTTCATGTAGCGAATATCGGAAAAAGAAGACTAAAGGAAAAGACGATTTCGCTGACTCAGATTCGTGAGGAGGGATAGGATGAAAGCAGTCATCTGTACCGCGTACGGACCCCCGGATGTGCTAGAGCTTCATGAAGTGGACAAGCCTGTTCCGAAGGCCGATGAACTATTGATTCGCGTCCACGCGACGGCCGTCCATTCAGGCGACCGGCGGCTTCGGGCGCTCGATGTCCCGGCTGCCGGTAAGCTTCCGATGCGGGTCGTCGTCGGTTTCAAAGCGCCGCGTCAACCGATTTTAGGTGTCGTCTTGGCAGGCGAAGTCGTCGAGACGGGGACACGTGTCAACACGTTCAAGGCAGGGGACCGGGTCTATGCGCTGACGGGAATGCGATTCGGGGGCTACGCGGAATATGCATGTGTCAACTCGCACAAGTGCGTCGAACACATGCCTCGACATGCAAGTTATGTGGAAGCGGCGAGCCTGCCGTTCGGTGGAACGACCGCCCTCCATTTTTTACGCAAGGTGAACATCGAACAAGCGGAGACCGTATTGATTTATGGGGCATCGGGAGCAGTCGGGTCGATGGCCGTCCAAATCGCCAAACACTTCGGGGCTCACGTGACGGCAGTTTGTCAAACGCGAAACTTCGAACTCGTGAAACGGTTAGGTGCTGACGTTTTGATTGATTATAAGACGGAAGGATACGACAGCAGGCTACTTACGTATGATGCCGTGTTCGATGCGGCCGGAACAATTGATAAGCGAATGGCTAGGAGGCATGTCAGAGCGGGCGGAAAGTTTCGTTCCGTAGCCGGTCAAGGTGTTTCAAGTGAACGAAAAGAGGACCTGACTTTCTTGAACGAGCTGTTCGACGAAGGGCACATAAAAGCGGTCGTCGACTCGATCTATCCGATTGAGGAAATCGTCGCGGCCCATCGCTACGTCGATGCGTGTGGGAAGGCAGGAAATGTCATCGTGAGCGTAGTGCGGCCGAATGAATTGACGTCAGACTAACCAATCGTTTTGTTTTCCCGACGTAGCTTTTAGGGTATACTTGTGAGGGAATGAAAGGGAGGGATTCGATGAAATTACAAGGTAAGAACGTCTTGCAGATTGTCAGTGACGACTTCGAAGACTTGGAGTTGTGGTATCCGGTCCATCGCCTACGTGAAGAGGGCGCAAACGTCATCCTCGCCGGCGAGAAAGGGGCGCACGTCTACACAGGAAAGTACGGGGTCCCGGCCAAGTCGGATGTGGCATTTGAAGACGTCGATATCACGTCGTTCGATGCGATTCTCGTGCCTGGTGGCTGGTCGCCAGACTTGTTGCGTCGCTTCGACTCGGTGAAAGGTTTCGTCCGTTATATGCACGAAGAGAAACGTCCAATCGGTCAAATCTGCCACGCGGGCTGGGTCTTGATCTCGGCGAATATTTTAGAAGGTGTCAACGTCACGAGTACGCCGGGCATTAAAGACGACATGGAGAACGCCGGAGCGATTTGGCATGATGAGCCAGTCGTCGTGGACGGACATATCGTCTCAAGTCGTCGCCCACCTGATCTTCCAGACTATATGCGCGCTTTCGTCGATGTCATGGCACAGCGCTAACAAACAAAGGAGCTTATGAACGTTGCTTAAATCTAATCCAATTCTTCGCAAATCAATGGAATCCACCGCTTACGCGACCGCGCCGATGACAAAGGCCGGCACGTGGTCTAAAATTTTCACGCTGCTCATGCTCGTCACCGCTTCGGCTGGCGTCATGTGGACGCTCGTGCCGACGATTGGGGAAGGACTTCTCTTCCCGCTCATGATCGGGTCAGCCGTACTTGGCTTGGTGCTTGCGCTCGTCATCACGTTCAAACCGAATACGGCACCTGTCGTCGCACCGCTTTACGGGATCATCCAAGGGGTCTTCGTCGGAACGGTCTCGTACTTTTTCGAATCGATGGCGCCGGGAATCGTCGGTCGTGCCGTCATGACGACGTTTATCGTCGCATTCGCGATGTGGTTCGTCTATTCGACCGGACTTGTCAAAGTGACGCAAAAGTTCCGCGCCGGCATCATGGCCGCCATTTTCACGGTCATGCTATTGTATCTCTTCCAAATCGGGATGAGTTTCTTCGGGACCGGGCTCCCGTTCATGACCGGCTCTTCGCCGCTCGCGATCGGTGTCCAGTTCGTGATTGTCATCATCGCCTCGCTCGCGCTCGTTCTCGACTTCGATTTTATCGCTCGTCAAGTCGAAGCGCGGGCACCGAAGCATCTCGAGTGGGTCGCGGCGTTTGGATTGATTGTGACGCTCATCTGGCTCTATATCGAATTGCTCGACTTGTTGTATCGCCTCGCAAATCGGGACTAAAATCATCGGCCATTTGGCCGGTGATTTTTTCAGGAAGAAAGGAACGAATCGACATGAAAAAAATAGTCATTATCGGTTCCGGCATCGTCGGAATCTCGGCTGCGTATCATTTGGCCGGAAAAGCAGACGTGACGGTCATCGACCGGAAAGACGCCGGTCGGGCAACCGACGCGGCGGCGGGTATCGTCTGTCCGTGGATCGCGCAACGCCGAAATAAAGCGTGGTATGCCTTGGCAAAAGGCGGGGCACGCTATTACAAGGAAGTCGTCGATGCGTTGCTGCAGGCGGGCGAGACGGATACCGGCTACAAACGGGTCGGGACGCTCGCCTTACATGAAGATAAAAAGCTGAACGAAATGCTTGAACGGACGAAAGTCCGGCGGGAAGATGCCCCCGAAATCGGGAAGTTGACACGATTGTCGGTCGAAGCGGCACGTTCGCTCTTCCCTCCACTATCCGAAGACTATGAGGCGCTTCTCGTCGAAGGTGGGGCGCGTGTCGATGGGGAGCGAATCCGGTCCGCGCTCGAGCGCGTCGCCATCAAGCGCGGGGTAAACGTCGTCAACGGGTCGGCGCAACTCGTCAAAGGAGACGGTTATCACGTCTTATGCGACGGGGTGCGTTATGAGGCGGATGAAATCATTCTCGCCTGCGGGGCGTGGCTGAAGGAATTGCTCGAGCCGATCGGCTACACGACGAGTGTCAAGCCGGAAAAAGCGCAAATCGTCCACGTGAAGCTACCGGACACGGATACGTCCGACTGGCCTGTCGCGATGCCGCCACGTCGACGTTACTTGCTCGGGTTCGAAGACGGCAAGGTCGTCATCGGCTCGACGCATGAGAAAGAGAAGGGCTTTGACGTCCGACCGACAGCCGTCGGCGTTCACGAAGTGCTCGCGAAAGGACTTGAATCGGCCCCGGGCCTCGCTGAAGCAGAGCTCGTCGAGACGCGGGTCGGATTGCGTCCCGTCACGCCGAATTCGATTCCGGTGCTCGGTCGACTCCCTGGAGCGGAACAGTTGGTCGTCGCGAACGGACTCGGCTCTTCGGGTCTGACGGTCGGACCGTTCATCGGCAAAGTGCTCGCTGACCTTGTCCTGACAGGGGACTGTGAGCTCGACATGTCGCTTTACCCGATTGGTGAGACGGTGTTTCCAATCGATTGAATGAAAGACGCTCCTCAGCTGGTATGGGGAGCGTCTTTTCGTCATTTGAGAATACCGTGGAGAAAAAAGTGAAAGTATTCATGCATCGTCTCGGTCATCTGTGTCATCGACAGCTCCGGGTCCGACAAAATCGCCTGCTGCATCAGTTGAACGTAACGAAGATAAGCGTCGGTCGATATATTCGAATCGATGGCTCCACTCATCTTCCCGTACTCGATGAGCTGACGGAACGCGGCATAGCCACGCGCCGCGAGTTCATGCCAAGAGGGGTCCGACGTGACAGTCGCCAATACGGCGTCATCGAAAAGTACGGCCGACTCGATCTTTCGTTTCAAAATGTCGAGCAGCAACGTGTCAAACGGAGCGTCGCGCTCGATTTCGTGTTCAATCCAATCCATCTCACGCTCGGTCAGGCGGGTGAGCACGAGCAAGATGACTTGTTCTTTGGACCCGAAGTAGTTGTAGATTGAGACCGGGGACACCGAGGCGGCACGGGCGAGCTCGTTTATGGTGAAACGCGACTGTTTTTGTTGCATCAACGTTTTAGCGGCCGTGAGGATCGCCTCTCGCTTCTCCTCGGTGCGCTTCGTGAAACCGTCCATGGCACAACCTCCTATTCGCTTGTTTTGTAATCAATATACCATTTCTATTTCAAAAAAGAACGTGATATACTAGTTTTGTAATGAATAATTAATTATATTTCAAAAAGGAGGCAAGATGATGATACAGATTGATCGCTTGACAAAGCGGTTCGATGCCATTCATGGTATTTTCGACGTGACGCTTCGCGTTGAACCGGGCTCTGTCTTCGGCTTTATCGGACCGAACGGGGCCGGCAAGTCGACGACGATTCGCCATTTGATGGGGTTACTTCATGCGGATTCCGGCAAAGCGAGTGTCATGGGGCATGATTGCTGGCGTGAGAGTGAACAGGTGAAGGCATCGGTCGGCTATTTACCTGGCGAAATCAATTACCCACAGGACATGACGGGTGAAGAAATCATTCGTTTGACGAGCCGGTTACATCGTACCAGCAGAGAACGAGAGGATCGTCTCCGCACGATTTTCCCTTTCGACACGTCGTTGAAAGTCCGCAAGATGTCAAAAGGGATGAAACAAAAGCTCGGGATCGTCACTTGTTTTATGAAAGACGTCCCGGTCTACGTACTCGACGAGCCGACGAGCGGGCTTGACCCGCTCATGCAAGAGCGACTGATTGAATGGGTACTCGCTGAGAAGGCAGCCGGGAAGGCGATCTTGATGAGCTCACATCACTTTCCGGAAATGGAGAAGACGTGTGACCGGGCGGCGCTCATTCGAGACGGCCGGATCATCATCGAGGCCGATATAGATGAACTGAAGCGACGGAGCGTGAAAGCGTACCAAATCGGTCTGAAAAGTGAAGTCGAGGCGCAGGCGCTAGCGGACAAGGTCGGGATTCGTGACGGGCGTACCGTCACCGTCACCGTCTCAACATCGGATGAGTTGAACGCATTGATCGCGACGTTGACATCGTTCGAGGTGGAGTCGCTCACAAGCGGTGCCGACGAGCTCGAGCATATGTTCATGGAATATTATGGGGAGGTGACGTCATGACGTTAGTCCATTCGTTATTCAAGCAGAATCGGAGCTGGATTTTCGGGTACGCGTTCGGGACGAGCCTCTATCTGTTCTTTTTAGCGGCCGTCTTCCCGTCGATTCAAGAGACCGGCCTCATCGAAGGGAAACTTGATTCGTTGCCGCCGGAACTGCTCGAGGTATTTAAAATCGATCCGAGCATCGCGATGGACAACGTCGTCAACTTACTCGCCGGAAACTACTATGGCCTCATCTTCTATGTGCTCGCCATCTTGTTCGCCTTGACGTTTGCCTCACGCCTCATGGCGAAACCGGTCGATTCGGGTGAGGTCATGTTGTATTTGGCGGCACCGATTTCCCGGAGCGCCTACGTCACAGCGAGCCTCATCGTGTTGTTGTTTGCGACCGTCTTGTTCGTCGCGTCAAACGGCCTCAGCCTCACAGTTGCCGATCTCTTGTTTGATCTCGGAATCGATTATGGTGTCATGTGGACGTTACAGTTGAATGCGGGGCTATTGTTATTCGTCCTCGGTGCGATTGCGTTCGTCATCGCGAGCCTGTTCGACGACAGCAGTCGCTCGTATATGGTGACCGGCGGGTTGTTCGCCCTGTTTTTAATCGCCAACATCTTCTCCGGGTTCAGCGATACGTTCGCATGGCTCGAACGCCTGTCTGTCTTCAGTTTGTTCGATGCTAACGCACAACTGCAAGGTGATGTCCCGACGTTGTCGTTCCTTGTCCTAGTCGGTCTGCTTGCGTTGGCGGTTGTCGCCTGTTATACGCGATTCACTCGAAAAGATTTGACGATTTAGTTTTTCGGAATAAGTTCTCGGGTATGATACAATCAGCTCGAACAGCTGAAAGGGGAATGAGTGTATGCAATTCGTAACGTTACGCAACGGGGTTCAAATCCCGATGATCGGATTCGGTGTCTGGCAAGTCGACAATGAGACAGAGGCGCCTGACGCGGTCGCTGAGGCACTTAAGGTCGGGTATCGTCATATCGATACGGCTGCCGTCTATAAGAACGAAGAAGGGGTCGCCAAAGGGATTCACGCATCCGGCATCAATCGTAGCGATATCTTTTTGACGTCGAAGATTTGGAACGAGGAGATCCGCCAAGGCCGGACGAAAGAGGCGTTTGAAGAATCACTCATTCGACTCGAGACGGACTATTTGGATTTATGTTTACTCCATTGGCCAGTCGACGGGTTCGTCGAAGCATGGGAAGCGTTGATTGAATTATATGAAGCCGGAAAAATCAAAGCGATCGGTGTCTCGAACTTCAAAGAGCATCATCTCGAGGCGTTGAAAGAGGCCGGTCTGATGACGCCGCTCATCAACCAAGTCGAGTTGCATCCACAGTTGCCGCAACCAGACCTCGTCGAATATTGCCAAGATGAAGGGATTCAAATCGAGGCGTGGAGCCCACTCATGCAAGGGAAATTCCTCGACATCCCAGCCTTCGCCGAGATTGCTGAGAAGCATGGGAAAACACCGGCACAAGTCGTGTTACGTTGGCATCTCGACACAGGGAACGTCGCGCTTCCGAAGTCGGTCACGCCACATCGTATCCAAGAAAACTTTGACGTCTTCGACTTTGAACTGGATGCAGACGACATGGCGAAATTAGATACCGTGGCGACACACGAGCGACTCGGACCAGACCCGGACCACATCGATTTTTGAACACATTGAGACCCAGCGCTGGGTCTCTTTTTTCGTTTTCGATTGTGTATGAGCGGAGTCACATGGGTATACATTACTATGTTGAAAAAGGAGGTGGCAGATCTTCATTTGAAGATCGCGCATATGGACTTATCAAAATGGCCATTGGTCAACTGGTTGGCATTTTTGGCGACCGTCGTCATCAACTATTTCGCGAGTGGAGACAATGCGGCCGTGTCGGACCGAATTGATATTTTCTTCAAACCGGCCGGATACGCGTTCTCGATTTGGGGACTCATTTATCTCGGACTCGCCGTCTGGCTTGTGTTGCAACTGAAGAAAGGGTCGGTCGCGAACCGGCAGGCGAATCGGATGAAGGCGGGCTTTCTCGTCTCTTGTATCTTGAACGGACTTTGGCTCTTGACGTTCACGAACGAATGGTTCATCGCTTCGCTCGTCGTCATGGTCTTGTTCTTAGGAACGCTCGCTTGGCTGTACCATGTCGCTTTTCGGACATCGACGAGCTGGTTCGATCGTCTTCCGTTCTCGCTCTATATCGGGTGGGTCTCGGTCGCGACGATTGTCAACGTGTTCGTCGTCATGAAGACCGAGCGCATCACGACGGTGCTCGGTCTCGATGAACTGGCCTGGACGTCTCTCATGCTCATGGTCGGCGTCGTCCTTGCCCTCGTATTCATGTGGTGGCACCGTGACTTCATCTATCCGCTCGTGTTCGTTTGGGCTTATATCGCCATCTTTGCCCGAATCGAGAACGCGACGCTCTACGTCGTCCTCGTCAGCGCGCTCATCCTACTCGCGCTCGGTTATGTCGGCTTGATTATTTGGAAACGGCCACGCGGGTTCTTACATCATACAGGGAAAACGGTTTAGGAAGACGTCTGCAAGACGTCTTTTTTTGTGGTCAAAAGAACTCGTTAGTTAATATATATAGTGGATAAATATTCTTTATTTATTATAAGTTGTTTTCGAAAAAAGCTTGGTAAAGCTATTGAATACGCTTACATCTTCAATACATCGAGATGGTATTATGCAAAAGTGTATACATCTCTCTTGATTTTTCAGAATATTTAGAACAAAATAAAACTTACGAAACAGTACGAGAGAGAGGGGTTGATTCGATGAAACGGACGAGTTTATACGATTCACGATTCGAGAAAGACGCTTGCGGCATCGGCCTATACGTCAACCTGAATGGAGAGAAGAAACACGAGATTGTCAGTCGGTCGTTGTCGATGCTATGTCGACTTGAGCACCGCGGGGGGCAAGGGGTCATCGACGCCGGAGACGGTGCCGGCATCATGACGGAGATTCCACATGAGTTGTTCTTGCAGACGATGAATTTGCCAGCACCGGGACTTTACGCGGTCGGGATGGTTTTCTTCCAACCGGAGGAGACGGCGCTCAGTGAGAAGCAACAACAGATGGAGCGTCTCGCCGAAGACCTCGATGTCGCGACAATCGCCTGGCGTGAAGTGCCCGTCGACCCGCTCGCGATTGGTGAGCATGCACGCACGACCCAGCCGACGATATATCAGTGGTTCGTCGCCTGTCCGTTTTTGGATTATGAGACGAATGAGCGAACGCTTTACGAGCTACGCCGTAGCATCGAAAAAACCGAGACGTTAAATTTATATATGCCGAGCTTCTCGACGAAGACGATCGTCTATAAAGGGATGCTCACACCGGAGCAGATCGAAAGGTTCTACCTCGATTTACAGTCACCGTTCTATAAGAGCGCGTTCGGCATCGTCCACTCGCGTTTCTCGACGAACACGTTCCCGTCGTGGGAACGGGCGCACCCGAACCGGATGATTGTCCATAACGGTGAGATCAACACGTTACGCGGCAACATCGATGCGATGCGCGCCCGAGAAGGGGTGACGGAGACCGACCTGTACGAGAACGTCGAGCGACTATTCCCGGTTTTGCAAGAAGAAGGGAGCGACTCGTCGATGCTCGACAACGCGTTCGAGTTCTTCACACGGACGGGACGTTCAATCGCCCACACGGCGATGATGCTCATCCCGGAGCCGTTCATCGAAGGCACGATCGATCGCTACAAACGCGACTTTTATCAATATCACTCGTCAATCATGGAGCCATGGGACGGCCCGACCGGGGTCGTGTTCACGGACGGCCGGCAAATCGGCGCCATCCTCGATCGGAACGGGCTCCGGCCGATGCGCTACATCGAGACGGCAGACGGCGAGTTGATTTTGTCATCCGAGAGCGGCGTCATCCCGGTTCAAGCCGAAAACGTGGTCAAGAAAGAACGGTTGCGCCCAGGGCAACTGCTCTTGATTGACTTGGAATCGAAACGACTCATCCCGGACGCAGAAATCAAACAGACGATTGCGCGCGCCGAGCCGTATGGCAAATGGTTGAAGCAGATGAAGACGGTCGAGGACGGGGCTGTCGTCGAGCCCCCTGTCGACGATTTGCAGCGCAAACAACGTGCCTTCGGCTATACGAAAGAAGACATCGAGCAGTATATGGTACCGCTCATCAATGAAAAGAAGGATCCAATCGGGTCGATGGGACATGACCAACCTGTCGCTGTCCTGTCTGAGCGGTCGCGCTCGTTGTTCCACTATTTCAAACAACACTTCGCGCAAGTGACGAACCCGCCGATTGACGCCCTGCGGGAAAAAATCGTGACCGCGACGTTCACATGGCTTGGCCCGCAATCGAACCCGGTCCATACCGGCCGTGGCCATGCCCGCCGCGTCTGGCTCGCACATCCGATTTTAGATGCGTCCCGGCTTGTAGGCATCGAGAAAGAGCTGCGCGTGAGCCGTGTCGATGCGACGTATGCGAGCGGTTTAGAGGCGTCCTTGGAAGCGTTATTCGAGCGCGTCGAGGCCAAAGTCCGGGATGGTGCGGAAGTCATCGTCTTATCGGACCGCGGTACGAACGCCGAGCGAATCGCCATGCCGGCGCTCCTCGTCATGAGCGCCGTCCATCAACGACTCATCCGTTCGAACTTACGGGCGTCCTGTAGCCTCGTCAGCGAGAGCGGCGAGTTACGTGAAGTCCATCAAGCGGCAGCACTGATCGGTTATGGCGCGGACGCGGTCTATCCTTATCTCGCCTACGCGACGATTGACGAAGCAATCCGTTCGAACCAACTCAGCCACTCATTCGATGAAGCGGTGCGTCGTTATCAAGCGGCCACCGTCGACGGAATCGTGAAAGTCATGTCGAAGATGGGGATCTCGACCGTACAAAGTTATCGTGGGGCCCAAATCTTTGAAGCGGTCGGGTTAGACCGGGGCCTTGTGGAGACGCATTTCCGGGGAACGACGTCACAACTGTCGGGAATCGGGTTTGAGGCAATCGAAGCAGAAGGCCGGGCACAACACGTGGCGGCCTATGACCGGGACCGCCCACTCGACGCAGGGGCTGACTTCCAGTGGCGCGCCGACGGGGAAGAGCATGCGTTCAACCCGAAGACGATTCACTTGCTGCAGCGTGCCTGCCGTGAGAATGAACGACGTTACTATGATGCATACGTCCGTCTCCATGAGTCTTCCGGGCAGTTCTTAAGACAGTTGTTCAGCTTCACGGAGCGACAACCCGTCCCGCTCGAAGAAGTCGAATCGGTCGCCTCTATCGTCAGTCGGTTCAAGACCGGGGCGATGTCGTTCGGTTCCTTGTCGAAGGAAGCGCATGAGACGCTCGCCATCGCGATGAACCGAATCGGGGCAAAGAGTAACTCGGGTGAAGGCGGCGAGGACCGCAACCGGTTCGTCCCGGATGAGGATGGGTCGGAACGAGTCAGTCGCATCAAGCAAGTGGCGAGCGGCCGTTTCGGCGTAACGGCCGAGTACCTGTATCACGCCGATGAGATTCAAATCAAGATGGCCCAAGGCGCCAAACCCGGCGAAGGCGGTCAACTCCCAGGCAACAAAGTGTACCCATGGGTGGCCGAGGTCCGTGGCTCCGTTCCTGGGGTCGGTCTCATCTCGCCACCCCCGCACCATGACATCTACTCGATCGAAGATTTGGCGCAACTCATCTTCGACTTGAAGCACGTCAACCCGAACGCGAAGATTAGCGTCAAGCTCGTCTCAAAATCGGGTGTCGGCACGATTGCGGCCGGTGTCGCCAAGGCAAACGCCGATACGATCGTCATTTCAGGCTATGATGGCGGTACGGGCGCTTCGCCACGGACGTCGATTAAACATACCGGTCTCCCGTGGGAGCTTGGCCTCCTTGAGACGCACCAGACCCTCGCCTTGAACGGGCTCCGTGGCCGCGTCACCCTTGAGACGGATGGGAAGCTCATGACCGGTCGCGACATCGTGCTCGCTGCCATCTTCGGCGCTGAGGAGTATGCGTTCGCGACGGCTCCGCTCGTCGTCCTCGGTTGCATCATGATGCGTGCTTGTCACTTGGACACGTGCCCGGTCGGTGTCGCGACGCAAGACCCGGCCCTCCGTGCGAAGTTCATGGGGAAACCAGAACATGTCGTCAACTTGATGACGTTCCTCGCCGAAGACGTCCGCGAGATTTTGGCGTCGCTCGGCGCGCGCACGCTCGATGAAGTGATCGGGCGGACGGATCTTCTCGAAGAGAGCGAATGGAAACAAACGCATGCGAAAGCGTCATCACTCGACTTACACCCGATGATCGCCATGCCGACGCCGCTTCCGGAGAAGGAAGAGCTGCCGCATCCGGCGTTCAAATCGTATGACCACCGAAAATTGATGCCGGCCGTGTCACGTTCCATCAAATCGGGCCAACCGACGTTCTTCGTCGGCCGAATCCGAAATACGGACCGGGCCGTCGGGACGATGCTCGGCTCGGAACTGACGCGGGTGCACGGGAACGTCGGACTGCCCGAGGACACGATATCGATTCGCTTGAGCGGGTCGGCCGGGCAGAGCCTCGGCGCGTTCTTGCCGAAAGGAATCACCATCTCGGTCATCGGTGACGCGAACGACTACGTCGGCAAAGGGTTGAGCGGCGGGAAAATCGCCCTCATCGCTGAAAAGCATGCCCCGTTTGACGAGAGCGAGCAAGTCATCGCCGGGAACGTCTGCCTGTACGGGGCGACGAGCGGGATGGCGTTCTTCAACGGTCATGCCGGTGAACGCTTCGCCGTCCGTAACTCTGGCGCCGTCGCGGTCACGGAAGGGGTCGGTGACCACGGTTGCGAATACATGACCGGGGGGACGGTCGTCGTCCTCGGTCAGGTCGGCCGCAACTTTGGAGCCGGTATGTCGGGCGGGGTCGCCTATTTGTATGGCGATCAAGACTACGACGAGCTCGTCAACCACGAACTCGTGGCGGTCGACTCGTTGACGGATCAAGACGCCGAAGAAATTTATTCGCTGCTCGAGCTTCATCAGTTCCACACCGACAGTGTCAAGGCGCGGTTGATTCTCGACTCGTTTGAGAACGAGCTGAGCCGTTTCGTCAAAGTCGTGCCAAGAGATTATGCGAACGTCCTCGATGTGATGCGTCAGCTCGAAATGACGCGACCTGAATTGAGCGAGGCCGACCGGGCATTAGAACTGTTCCGAGTCGTCACAGAAGGAGGGGCAGTATGAGACACAACTTTTTAAGCATTCCGCGTGAGACACTCCCAGAACGGGGTGTCAAGGACCGGATTCACGATTATGGGGAATATGCGTCACGGATGGAAGACGGTCCGATCGTCAAGCAAGCCGAGCGTTGTATGGACTGCGGCACACCGTTTTGTCATGTCGGCGATCTGATTGGCCAAGAGACGATCGGCTGCCCGATTCACAACTTGATCCCGGAATGGAACAGACTCGTGAGCGACCAGGATTTCTTCCGTGCTTACGAGCGCTTGATGGAGACGAACAACTTCCCGGAGTTCACGGGTCGGGTCTGTCCGGCGCCTTGTGAAGGGTCGTGTACGCTCGGCATCAGTGAAGACCCGGTTGCGATCAAGTCAATCGAACGGACGATTATCGACCGCGCCTTCGAACAAGGATGGGTCAAGCCTCGTCACCTGCGTCAGCGTACCGGGTATCGCGTCGCCATCATCGGGAGCGGTCCGGCCGGTCTCGCTGCGGCCGACCAGTTGAACCAGCTCGGCCATACGGTCACCGTGCTCGAGAAAGCCGATGAAATCGGCGGCCTCTTGTATTACGGCATCCCGAACATGAAGCTCGACAAAGGCGTTGTCCGACGTCGCGTCGACTTGCTCGAGGCGGAAGGGATTCGATTCAAGACAGGCGTCAACGTCGGGGAAGACGTGACGGTCGAGGCGCTCCGGGGCGAGTATGACGCCGTCATCTTAGCTACCGGTGCCCAAAAGCAACGAACGCTCGGCATCGACGGGGACGACGCTTCAGGAATCGAACTGGCGATGGACTACTTGACCGCTTCGACGAAACAGTTGAACGGAAAAGATTTAGACCCACGCCATGACGCAGGAGGGAAGCATGTCATCGTCATCGGTGGCGGCGACACGGGAGCGGACTGCGTCGCGACGGCCATCCGTCAAGGCGCGGCATCGGTCACGCAGTTCGGGAAACACCCGGAGAAAGGGCTATACCGGTCGCCGGAACGGCCATGGCCGCTCCAGCCGGATACGCTGTCGACCGATTACGCGTACGCCGAGGCAATCGGACAATACGAGGCGGACCCGCGCACGTACTTGATTCGCTCGAATCAGATTGTGACCGAAGGCGACAAGGTCGTCGGCATCGAGACGGAACGGATGGAGAAAATCGTCAAACCCGACGGTCACGCTACGTTCTTCGTCGTCGAAGGGTCAGAGAAGACGTACCCGGCCGATCTCGTCCTCGTCGCCATCGGCTTCGAGCGACCAGAGCCGGAACTGAGAAAACTCGGGGTCGAGTCAAAACGTGATTACGTCACGGACGTTGACGGCGTATTCGTCGCCGGTGACGCCCGGCGCGGTCAAAGCCTGATCGTGTGGGCGATCCGTGAAGGGCGTGAAGTGGCAGAAAAGGTCGACGCCTACTTGGAAACTTGTCAAACGGAGCTAAAAACTTCATCATAAAAAGGAGCGACGCCAAGCGTCGCTCCTTATCTTTTTGTCACAGGAGGAAAGCGATGATTACAGAGATCCTCATGTATACAGGATTTTGGTTTTTGCTCGTGCTCGTCTTACTCGGGACGATCTATGCACGGCGCAATCGAAAGTGATTACAACACCATCGCCGCAATCAGTCCGAAAACGATGAGCGGGATGTTGTAGTGTAAGAACGTCGGCCACACCGTCTCGCGGAGGTGGTCGTGTTGACCGTCGGCGTTCAAGCCGCTCGTCGGGCCGAGCGTCGAGTCGCTCGCCGGACTACCGGCGTCACCGAGCGCGCCGGCCGTCCCGATGATGGCGATCGTCGCCTCGACCGAGAAGCCATATTGGATGCACAGCGGGACGAAGATGGCCGCGATGATTGGGATCGTCGAGAAACTCGAGCCGATTCCGAGCGTGATGACGAGTCCGACGAGCAACATGACGAGCGCTGCGAGGAACTGCGAATCGCCCATGAGCCCAGACGCACCGTTGACGAGGGGCTCGATCGCCCCTGTCTCACGAATGACGGCCGCGAAGCCGCTTGCCGCGATCATGACGAACCCGATGAACGCCATCATGCGCATGCCGCTCGTGAAGATGTCATCGGCTTCAGACCAAGGAATTAACCGGAGCACGCTCAAGAACACGAGACCGGTCACGGCCGAGGCAATCATCGAGTCGGTCTGCAACTGGACGACGAGGACGACGAGAACGACAGCGAGTGTTAATCCGATCTTCAACGGGCTCAATTGACGCAACTCGTAATCTTTCGGGCCGAGTGCGATCGTCTCGTAGTCGCGCGGCTTCCGATAGTGGATGAAGGCGGCGATGAGACCGAATACCATACCGAGAGCCGGGATGGCCATGATGCCGACAATATTGACGTCGCCGACGGCCATCCCGTTCGTCTCGACGTTCGGCAGCAAGATTTCATTCAAATAAATGCCTCCGAAGCCGACAGGCAAGAGCATATACGGCGTGACGAGTCCGAACGTGAGAATGGTCGCCACGAGGCGTCGGTCGAGCTTCAACTCGTTAAATAAGACGAGTAAAGGCGGGACGACGATTGGGATGAATGCGATGTGAATCGGCAAGACGTTTTGTGAGCTGATCGCGAGTAAAAGGAGGAGCGACAGCAAGAGCGCCTTGACGAACAAGACGTTCTTCCCGGTGACGTCACGACCGGACATGGCGATCAACCGTTCGGCCAAGACGTCCGGGAGTCCCGTCTTCGAGAGACCGACGGCGAACGCACCGAGGAGCGCGTAGCTGAGCGCGATGGACGCGCCACCGCCGAGTCCGTCGCTAAACGCGGTGAGCGTATCGTTGAAGCCAAGCCCTCCGACGAGCCCTCCGACTATGGCGGCTAAGATGAGCGATAAGACAATGTGCACGCGACTGATGGCGAGCGCGAATAAAACGATGACTGCTAATAAGACAGCGTTCATAAAAGACAACACCTTTCTTCAAAACTCTTTCTCTTATTATCACTTTAATATGATAAAGACTTTTGAAATTTAACATATGAGACCATGCTTGTCAAATCAAGTGTTGAAAAAAGCGATAACTCCGAAAAGTTATCGCTGGCTCGTCATAATTCGACGTTGTGATATACCTGGCGCACGTCCTCGAGGTCTTCGAGCACGTCAAGGAGCTTCTCGAACTGCTCTTTCGACGCGTCGTCCAGGGTGATCTCATTTTGTGGGAGCATCGTCAGTTCGGCGACTTCGAACGAGTCGATACCGGCTGATTTGAATGCGGTTTGGACGGCGTGGAACGCTTCCGGCTCAGCATAGACGATGACCGTGTCTTCTTCTTCAAGCACGTCACGCACGTCAAGGTCATGTTCCATCATGAGTTCGAGCACGTCGTCCGCACTCATGCCAGAGACGCCGATGACGGCCGTGGCATCGAACATGTAGGCGACCGAACCGCTCACGCCCATATTGCCGCCGTTCTTCCCGAACGCGGCACGGACTTCAGACGCCGTCCGGTTGACGTTGTTCGTAAGCGTGTCGACGATCACCATCGAGCCGTTCGGACCGAATCCTTCATAGCGCAACTCGTCAAAGTTCTCTTCGTCGCCACCTTTCGCCTTGTCGATGGCGCGGTCAATGATGGCACGCGGGACGTTGTACGTCTTCGCGCGCTCGACGACGAACTTGAGCGCTTGATTCAGTTCAGGATCTGGCTCGCCTTGGCGGGCGACGATGTAGATCTCCCGACCGAACTTCGCATAAATCCGGCTCGTGTTGGCGTCTTTTGACGCCTTTTTCTCTTTGATGTTGTTCCATTTACGACCCATTGCATGTCATCTCTCTTTCCATAGTTCGATTGATTCACTGTCGATTATATAAGAAGCGCGGGACATTGACGAGTAAAAATCATCCCTCGCTCTTGTCCATCTTCTCGACAATCTTGGTCAGTGTCTTCAAGCTATCAATCAATCGTGCGGTCTCGTCCTCATCTAAAAAGGCGAGGCGATCTTCGAACAGGCGGCGGAAGGAATCGCGTCGTTCCCGAAGGACCTGTTCGCCTTTCTCGGTCAATTGATTCCAGATGACGCGGCGGTCACGCTCGTCCGGCACGCGGGTGATGTATCCTTCATCGACGAGTTTCGTGATGAGCGGCGTCACGTTCGGTGGGGCAATTGATAACGTCTCGCTAATGTGTCCGTTTGTGACGGCACCCTCGTCTTCAATCAACATCAATAGATGAAAATGAGAGAAGTTCAAGTTCGGGATTTGGGGCAAGTCCGAGCGGCGAAGTAATTTTCTACGAATCAATGGGATCAGTTTAACGAACTGATCGGCTGCATCTTGTCTAGGCATAGGTCTATTCACTTCCTAATCAGGTTCTACTTCCCATTATACACGAGTGGGGGACGGCTTGGACGACCAATCCTCATTCCGTGACATTTTGCACAGCGCTTTCGTCGCATCGTGGACATAACTTTTGTAAGCGTTTACATATCGTCTGTACCTTATTTTCATGAAAACGAATTAGATTTTACTGAGCATCATCTGAAAAAGCAATCCCTATCCTCATTCTTCTAAAAAATCTTGTGAAATAGTTCACATTGTTGTCACGCACAAAATCGGAAAATCGGTGTATTCTATGAATGTGAAGGAAAGCACAAACTCTTCTTGAACTAACTGATTGCCCCGTGCTCTCCATCAAGTCAGACTTATCAGCTCTCATTCATGAGGAGGAAACCAACATGGCAGTTAAAGAGAAAGCAATAGTAGAGACATCAGCAGAACAGATGGTCGACACGCTCGTCACACAAGCGCATAAAGCGCTCGATACGTTGATGACGTTCGACCAAGAGAAGATCGATGCGATCGTTCAAGCGATGGCGCTCGCCGGACTCGAACAGCACGTCGCTCTCGCAAAACATGCATATGAAGAAACAGGTCGTGGTGTATTTGAAGACAAGATGATCAAAAATATCTTCGCGACAGAATATATTTACAACTCGCTCCGTGGCGAGAAGACGGTCGGCGTCATCGAAGACGACGAGCAAAACGGCATCACGTACATCGCCGAGCCGGTCGGTGTCGTCGCTGGGGTCACACCGGTGACGAACCCGACGTCAACGACGATGTTTAAAGCAATCATCGCCATCAAGACGCGTAACCCGATCATCTTCGGTTTCCACCCGTCGGCACAACAGTGTTCAAGCGAAGCGGCACGCATCCTTCGTGATGCAGCCATCGAAGCTGGCGCACCGGAACACTTGATTCAATGGGTCGAAAAACCGTCACTCGACGCGACGAAAGCACTCATGAACCACCCAGGCGTCGCCATGGTCCTCGCAACAGGTGGATCGGCGATGGTGAAATCGGCTTACTCGACTGGTAAACCGGCCCTCGGTGTCGGACCAGGTAACGTACCTGCTTATATCGACAAAACGGCAAAAGTGAAACGTGCCATCTCGGACGTTATCTTGTCGAAAACGTTCGATAACGGTATGATCTGTGCGTCTGAACAAGCGATTATCGTCGACCAAGAAGTGTATGAAGAAGTGAAAGCGGAAATGACGGCACTCGGCTGCTACTTCTGCTCACCAGAAGAGAAAGCGAAACTCGAGACACTCGTCATCAAAACAGACTCATGTGCGGTCAACCCGGAAATCGTCGGGAAACCAGCAGCCTGGATCGCCGAGAAAGCTGGACTCAGCGTTCCGGCCGACACGAAGATCTTAATCGCCGAACTCGAGACGGTCGGTGCGACAGAACTTCTCTCACATGAAAAATTAAGCCCGGTGCTCGGTGCCTATAAAGTTCAATCGCGTGAAGAAGGGTTCGCCATCGCTGAGAAGATGCTTGAAATCGGCGGCCTCGGTCATACGGCAGCGATTCACTCGACAGACGAGGACGCCATTATCGCGTTCGGACTCCGGATGAAAGCTTGCCGCATCATCGTCAACTCGCCAACGGCACACGGCGGGATCGGTGACCTCTATAACGAAATGACACCGTCGCTCACGCTCGGTTGTGGGTCGTACGGGAAAAACTCCGTCTCTGAGAACGTGACGGCGAAACATCTACTCAACGTGAAAAAGGTGGCGAGACGTCGCGTGAACATGCAATGGTTTAAAGTCCCTGAAAAGATTTACTTTGAGAAAAACTCAGTCCAGTACCTTCAATCGCTCACATCGAAAAAACGGGCGATGATCGTCACGGATGAAATGATGGTCAAACTCGGATTTGCCGATAAAGTCGTCAAAAACTTGCCTGCTGGCGTCGAGTACCGCATCTTCGACCAAGTCGAGCCAGACCCATCCGTTGAGACGGTCATGCGCGGTGCTGAAGCGATGCGTCACTTCCAACCAGATATGATTATCGCGCTCGGTGGCGGTTCGCCGATGGATGCCGCGAAAGGCATGTGGCTCTTCTACGAACGCCCAGAAGAGAAGTTCTCGAACCTTCGCCAAAAATTCATGGATATCCGCAAACGGACGTACAAGTTCCCGACGCTCGGCAACAAGTCGATGTTCGTCGCCATCCCGACAACATCAGGTACGGGTTCTGAAGTGACACCGTTCACGGTCATCACGGATAAGAAACGCAACGTCAAATACCCGATCGCTGACTACGCGATCACACCGGACGTCGCCATCGTCGACCCTGAGTTCGTCATGACGGTCCCAGCATCAATCACGGCCGATACAGGAATGGACGTGTTGACACACGCCATCGAAGCGTACGTCTCAGTCATGGCTAACGATTATACAGACGGACTCGCGCTTCGTTCGATGAAGATGATTTTCGATTACCTCCCGAAAGCGTATGAGAACGGCAGTGACGCCGAAGCGCGTCAGAAAGTCCACAACGCATCGACGATGGCGGGTATGGCGTTCGCGAACGCGTTCCTCGGTATCAACCACTCGATCGCACACAAAATCGGTGGCGAGTTCCACGTCCCACACGGACGGACGAACGCGATCCTCATGCCGCACGTCATTCGCTACAACGCGACACGACCATCGAAACTCGCGGCGTTCCCGAAATATGAGTCGTTCATCGCCGACGAGCGTTACGCAGAAATCGCGCGCTACCTCGGACTTCCAGCGAGCACGACGGAAGAAGGCGTCGAGTCACTCATCCAAGCTGTCATCGAGCTCGGTCAGCGCTTGAACATCAAGCTCTCGTTCAAAGCACAAGGCATCAAAAAAGCGGACCTCGACGCGAAAGTCGACAAGATGGCGGTCGACGCGTTCGAAGATCAATGTACGACGGCCAACCCGAAAATGCCGCTCGTTGAAGAATTGAAAGAGATCATGTACGCTGCTTACGAAGGCGTATAACCAACACAGGCGACCACTCAAACGAGTGGCCGCCTTTTTTCATTCGAGCAGGGAGAGTCCCATGAACAAGACGATGATGAGTAAAGCGATGACATTGAACCAGACGACAAACTTGATGGCGATCTCGGCCCACCTTTTTTCTTTTAACTCAAAATAGAGCAGGATCGCATACAAAATGAGACCACCGACGAGTCGGTATGGGGAAGAGGCGTCAGAACCAATGTCATATGCATGTTGCACCGTATTGAGTAGAGTGAGGAGGATGAAGGCGTACATGTAGCGTCTTTCTTTTCGTTTTTGATTCCATTGAACCGGATTCATAGGGAGTACCAACCTTCTTGAAATGATTCTCGCTTTACCGAGTGGGCGATTGTAGGAAGAAGCGGAACGAATACATGGAGCCGTTCAGTCCATGACGAAAGACTTAAAGTGAAAAAATATATTGAATTTCGTAAAAAATTAAATTCAAATTCTTAAAAAACGTATCTATAATAATATATGCCAAGTTATCCATTCTTTACAATTTCTTGGTCGAAATTATTTATTAGTATTGGAGATACGTTATATGAACACCTTCCTTAGTTTCATTTATGCGCTTTATGTCACGTTTTTATATGTGAACCCGCTCTCGCTCGATAGCCCGTATGAGACGGCCGAATATTTTGCCTCGTACGACCGTCATGTCGATAGTTGGGAAAATGCGGAGCTGTTTGAATCGCTCGGTGTCGATTTTGATTTGAACATGGATCGCCTTATGCACGACGCCCCGTTCCAAACGTTTTATACGGACGTCACGATAGGAGATGAGCTGTTCGACGGATACTCGTCGATGATGGTGGAAGAACCGGTTCAAGGTGACGTCATCCACATCGAATGGGACGCACCGATTCCTGACGTGACCGACAAAATCGTCGTCTTGCCGATGACCGAGGCGTCATTTGAGGCGCGGGATGACGCGTATCACCTTGACCATTATGGTGAGGTGCTCAATGATGAGGCGGCGAATCGTTACTTGACGAAATTGAAAGAGGCGGGAGCAGCCGGTTACTTAATCACGCCTCATCCAGATGCTCAGGATGAGTTCGGATTCGTCCATGTGTCAGCTTGGCTACGTTTTTATGGAACCGGCGTCGGGACTGAAACGGCCGAGATGCTGACGGATGGCCAAACCGTGACGATCGAACCGTATGAATCGGAGATGCCCTATACGGAATTCGTTCAGACCGGGACGACAGATGAGGAAGTGATTGTGATGGCACGACTCGATAGCAGTGGATACGGGGACCATGCGTTAACTGGCCTCGGTGGTGCCTCGATTCTGTATCAAGTCATTCAAGCGATGGATGACGTCAAGACGAAGGCGACGATTCGCTACGTCTTTTTGAACGGGTACGGGGAAGGGTACGAGGCGAGCACGCATTACCTTGGCATGTTGGAAGAGCGCGACGTGACAACGAGAACCGTCATGTTGCTTGACTTGATTGGGACAGGGGATACGGACCGCTTCGTCAAAACGCACGGCATGAAGTCGTATCCGTTCATGGACAGTGCAGCGTTTGAAGATGTCGAAGTGAGAAGTTTAGGGGTGTCGATTTTAGACGAATATCGACAAGCCGGCATCGATGTCATCTCGATGAACGATTCGCTCACAGCGAGCCAGGATGTTTTTACCGAGGACGACACGATCGATCGGCTATCGGATGACGCGATGCGCGAGCATGTAGACTGGTTAGTCGAGTGGTTAACGACACAATAAACGAATGAAGGACTGTAGACGATACATGGTCTACGGTCCTTTTTACTCATTAGAATTCTAGAGACGAGTAATTTTGAAGCGAGTTATCCAAGCGATGAGGGTATATGTCGTGACCGTCAGAAGTTTGCGCAGTTGTGCATAAATCGTAATTCAAATCTGTACATTGATTACATAATAATGGAAACATGGTACGCTCGTTTGTAGGGATTGAGGTTCGAAAATCTAACTGATGAAAGGATGAGACAAATGAAAGATACAATTCAAATATATAAGCTGACGATGCTCACGATCATCGCGATCAGCAGCGCCTATATCGCTTGGCACGTCGATGAGCTGATCAATGCATTACTTCATATTTCCTCCGCACTACAAGCGTTGACCTAATCCATTTATATTTCTTGAATCATAGTTAGAGCTCGGTCAAAGACGTCTGCATGGACAAAGCATGCTAGAAAAGTTCCATCGCCCGCAATACAAGGAATAGATAATATAGCGTCGGGATGAACGTGAGCACCAACCCCATCGATTTCGTTCGTTGCTTGAATTGCAACAGGAACCCAATCGTCCACAGCAGGAACCATAACATGAAATACCAGCGATAGTCTGGCGTGTCCGTTTCGGCTATGCCTGGACCGCTCAACCAAAGTGAACAGGCCAACACAAACAAACCGGATAGGACGTTCCAGCCATACCGAACCATTTTTTCGAACACTCTCTCATTCCTCTCTTGACACTCCCACAGCTAAAGCAGTGGGATTCTGAAGTGCTTGTGCGAGCGCAGTCCATTTCTGTTTTGCTCAAGCCTTCAGATGAGGG
>NZ_JACSMC010000027.1:0-39127 GCF_018618435.1 Exiguobacterium sp. s150
GGCTGGGCATGGAAGAACGCCCAGCCCGCCTGAAAAAGGGGCTCGGGCAGAGCGCCTCAAGGCCCGAAAACGACAAAGTCACGTTTCAGGCGAACTGAAACGTGACTTTGTCTACAATCTGAAACCCCGTCAACCGACGGGGTTTTATCGTCTAGAAATATGGTCGATGTTTTCTTGAATCTCGCCGACTTTACTCTTCGCTTCGCGCAATCGTCGTTCGAACGCCTCGGTGTCACGTTTTGGTCGCCGTTCTTCTTTACCTCGACGTTGTCCTTCACTCGAGCGATGGAGATAGGTCGCTTTCATCAACCGCTTTTTAAACGATGAATCGCTCATAAGGACACCCCCTTCCATACTTATATGTTCCACCGTCGAAAGCGCGTGAAACGCGTCGATGTACTCAAGACGCAAGCGAACGTTGTACCTGCTTGTTGGCCGTCACCTTGACTGCAAGGAATGCGGCGAGCAGCGCTTTTAACGTATCCCCGATGATGAACGGGATATTCACGGTCAAGGCGTCTAGGAACGACAACCCGAGCATCACTTGCAACCCGAGGCTACCGAGTAGGTAGACGAGCCCGAGGCCGAAGACGAGGTTGTACGTCACGAACGCCGGGAAGGACCGGTGTTGCTCAGAGAAATAACCGATTAAATAGGCCGCAATCGGGAACGATAGTAAATAGCCGACCGTCGGACCGACGAACGGGGCGAGGCCGCCTGAGCCGCTCAACACCGGAAGGCCAATCATGCCGAGCAACAAATAGACGATGACGGCGAGGGATCCCTTCTTCGCACCGAGGATCGAGGCGACGGTCATGATGCCGAGCATTTGGAGCGTGATGGGCACTGGACCGATCGGGATGGCAATGGAACCGATGCTCGCGAGCAGCGCCGCCCCGATGGCGATTTGCGTGATATCTTTGATTTTCATATGTAAACCCCTTTTCTGTTAACGTTGACTAAAACTAGGTTAACATTATTTGAGGAAGTGAACAAGCAAAAAATGAAGACCAGGTCATAAATGACGTGGTCTTCATCGATTAGGCGTGCGTCGGTAATTTTTGTTTCGCCTCGTCTAGCTGCGTTCGAACCGCATCGAAGCCGGTTCCGCCGTAGCTGTTTCGGCGTGCGACGGCCGTCACAGGGGACAACGCGTCATATAAGTCCTCGGTGATCAACGCGCTATGGGCTTGATACGTCTCGAGCGGAAGCTCTGACAAGTAGAGCCGCTCTTCAATGCAGTGACGGACGAGCGTGCCTGTCACTTCGTGCGCTTCCCGGAACGGCATCCCTTTCGCCGACAAATAATCAGCGAGCTCGGTCGCGTTCGAGAAGTCGCGCTCGGTCGCTCGTTTCATCGTATCCGCGTGGAACGTCATGTCTTGAATCATCCCGGCCATGATGCTGAGGCTACCTTGGACCGTCTTGACGGTATCGAACATGCCTTCTTTGTCTTCTTGCAAGTCTTTGTTGTAGGCGAGAGGAAGACCTTTCATAATCGTCAACAGCCCGATTAAATTCCCAACGACCCGACCAGATTTACCACGAACGAGTTCGGCCATGTCCGGGTTCTTCTTCTGCGGCATCATGCTCGAACCGGTCGAGAACACGTCTGAGATCGTGATGAATTTAAACTCTTCACTGCTCCATAAAATCAACTCTTCGCAAAAGCGTGACAAGTGCATCATGAGGAGCGAGGCGTTCGACAAATATTCCAAGATGAAATCACGGTCGCTCACGGCGTCGAGGCTGTTCGGATAGACACGGCTAAAGCCGAGCAGTTCGGCTGAACGATGGCGATCGATGGGGAACGTCGTCCCAGCGAGCGCACCGGCCCCGAGCGGACTCATGTCGATTCGTTTCAAACTGTCAAGAAAGCGCTCCTTGTCGCGCTCGAGCATCCAAAAATATGCGAGCAAGTGGTGCGCGAGGGAGACCGGTTGGGCCCGTTGTAAATGTGTATAGCCTGGCATGACCGTCTCGATGTTTTGTGAGGCGTGTGAGACGAGTGCTGACTGCACCGACTCGATGCCCGCAATCGTCTCGATGACGCGGTTCTTCAAATAAAGATGCATGTCGGTCGCGACTTGATCGTTTCGACTCCGGGCCGTATGCATCTTACCGGCGACGGGACCGATCTCTTCATGAAGCAGTGCCTCAAGGTTCATATGGATGTCTTCATGGAAGACGTTGAACGTCAACGCGTCCTGTTTCGCCTTTTTTGCGAGCGTATGGAGACCACCGACGATTTGATCGACTTCAGCCGAAGTCAAAATCCCTTGCTCCCCGAGCATCGTCACGTGGGCGATGCTCCCTTCAATATCTTCTAACACGAGCTGGGCGTCGAAATGAATCGAGGCACCGAACTCGTCGACCCATTCACTGGCCGTCTGTTCGAAGCGGCCGCCCCATAGTTTACTCATGCACCATCGTTCCTTTCTCGGCGAGCACTTCCGCTTGCACTTTCGTCGGCAGTCCCCAAAGTTTGATGAAGCCGACGGCCGCTTGTTGGTCGAACGTGTCGGCTGACGTATATGTCGCAAGATGCTCGTCATAGAGCGAGATTGGCGATTTCCGCCCGTCGACGATGGCCTGTCCTTTGAACAGCTTCATCCGGACCGTACCTGTCACCGTCTGTTGTGTCTCGTCGATGAAGGCGAGGAGTGCTTTTGTCAATGGCGAGTACCAGAGACCGTTGTAGATCGTCTCTGTCAACTTTTGTTCGACAATCGGTTTGAAATGGGCGACTTCCCGGACGAGCGTGAGCGCCTCGAGTGCTTGGTGTGCCGTGATGAGCGTCATCGCACCAGGTGCCTCATACACTTCCCGCGATTTGATGCCGACGACCCGGTTCTCGATGTGGTCGATTTTTCCGATGCCGTGGGCGCCAGCGACGATGTTCAACTCTTCTAAAATCGATGTGAACGAGGCAGACTTGCCGTCGATGGCAACCGGGACTCCTTGCTTGAATTCGATTTCGACGAGAGTCGGTTCGTTCGGCGTGTCTTCAAGTTGCGCCGTCAATTCATAGGCGCTCGCTGGTGGAGCGGCCCAAGGGTCCTCAAGGATGCCACACTCGACGGCACGTCCCCAAATGTTTTGGTCGATCGAGAACGGCTCTTCTTGAACGATTGGAATCGGAATCCCATGCTCTGCTGCGTAGGCGATCTCTTCTTCACGAGACCATTTCCATTCCCGGACTGGAGCTATGATTTCAAGTGACGGGTCGAGCGCATGAATCGAAACTTCGAACCGGACTTGGTCGTTTCCTTTCCCTGTGCAGCCGTGTGCGACCGCGACCGCACCTTCTGCTTGGGCCACCTCGACTAATTTTTTCGAGATGAGCGGGCGTGACAGTGCTGAGACGAGCGGGTAAACACCTTCATACATCGTATGGGCTTGCATCGAATACCGGGCGAAGTCGTTGACGAATTCATCGACCGCGTCGATGACGACTGATTTCACAGCGCCGACCTTTAGCGCTTTCTGTTGAATTTGATCCAAGTTCTTTCCTTCGCCGACGTTCAAGCAACAGGCGATGACGTCATAACCTTGTTCATCTAACCATTTAATTGCAACCGATGTATCCAAACCACCAGAGTATGCGAGTACGAGTTTTTGTTTCATCATCTATACACCCCTTATACATAATTATTCATCTGTATTTATAAATATACGAATTACTTTAACGGATGCTTTCACGGAAAGCAACCCTTTTTCCATAAAAAAAAGAATCACTTGTGAAAAGTGATCCTTCATTGGACGATTTCGAGCTCGGGCATCCATTGGGACATGTGTTGGCTCGTGGCCTCGAACAGCTCCGGCTTGCCGGTCTGGAGCGGTACGACCTCGAACGGACCTTCCACGCTAGAGCGGCGAGTGAACGTCGGATAAAACATCGGGTTGGCGAGTTCGAACGTCGTCTCATCCGCCTCGACCGTCTTGACGACATCGATGCCGACGATGCCACCTGTATTCCGCTCATCGCCTTGTTGACCCGATAAGAAGTTACCGAGCGAGTAGGCGACGAATGTCCGATTGCCTTCGGCGCCGTCCACCCAGGCGACCGGTTGCAACACGTGCGGGTGATGGCCGATGATGATATCGACGCCGAGGTCGGCCAATTCTTGGACGAGCGATTCTTGTGACGCGTTCGGGAGCGGCTCGTACTCGTTACCGAAATGGAGCGAGACGACGGTCATGTCGGCTACGCTTTCCGCTTTCTCGACGTCTGAGCGAATCAAGTCTAGATCGATGTAGTTGACATGGTACGGCTGTTTCGGAACGACGCCGTTCGTCCCATACGTATAGGCGAGGAAGGCGAAAGAGATCTCATTCTCCGTCAACGTCCGAATATTTGCTTTATCTTCTTCGGAGATGAAGGAACCGGTATACGGCATCCCGATCGTGTTCCAATGGTTAATCGAGTTCTCAATCGCCTTTACGCCACGGTCGAGCGTATGGTTGTTCGCCGTCGTCACAAGGTCGATCCCAGCTTCTTGTAACGCGTCGCCAATTTCGTGCGGGCTGTTGAACGCGGGATAACTCGACAGACCGATCTCACTGCCCCCAATCATGCTCTCTTGGTTGGCGATGGCAATGTCCGCCCGTTGAAGGATCGGGGCGACCTCCTCGAATCCGGGATTGAAGTCGAACCCATCATCGGTCGCGGCGGCGTTATACACCGAGTCATGTAACAAAATATCGCCAATCGCGTAGACGGAGGCGGTCGTAATGACCGGCTCCGGTTCGACCGGTGCAACGGGTTCTGGCGGTTGTTCGGTCTCGACCGGCGGCGTCTCGGCCTGGTCCCCGACGCTTGGTTCGACCTCGGCTGTGGCACAGCCGGCTAATAGAAAGATCGATAATGGCACGACGAGCCTCAAAGAAATAGGGGTCCGTTTCAACTGACAAGTCACGTCCTTTCGATAGGTTACACGAAGTGCAATCATTTATTTCTTCTTTTCGACGAGACTGTCATGAATTCCTCGTCACGACGTAAAAAAATGTACCAGGCGTAAAGCACCTGGTACATCGCGTCATACTCGTTCTCGTTTTAAAATATGTTCCATTTCCTCGAATTCGTTCGTGATCGTCTGACTCGGCGGTGGCGTCATCAGGCTGACGACGTAAATCGCGAGCGCCGACAAGAAGAACGCCGGAATCATTTCGTATAGCTCACCGATGGTCCCGAACCAACCGGCGGCGAAATTCTTCCAGACGATGACGATGATGGCGCCGGTCAACATACCGGCGAGAGCACCTTGACGCGTCGTCCGCTTCCAGAACAAACTGAACAAGATGAGCGGACCGAACGAGGAGCCAAAGCCGGCCCACGCGTATCCGACGAGGTTGAGAATCGTATCGTCTGCACCGAGGGCGAGCCAAATCGAGACGGCCGAGACGAGGATGACCGTGATGCGTCCGACCATGACGAGCTCGCGATCACCGGCACCTTTACGGAAAAACTTTTGATAGAAGTCCGTCGTCGCGGCACTCGATGACACGAGGAGCTGTGACGAGATGGTCGACATGATGGCCGCAAGGAGGGCCGCTAAGAGCACACCGGTAATCAAGTCGACGAACAATAAGTCAGACAAGTTAATGAAGATGTTCTCCGGGTTGTCGATGTCTAACCCTTGTTGCGTGTAGTAGGCGAGTCCGAACAATCCGGTCGCCATCGCCCCGACGACGGTGAACACCATCCAAGAGATACCGATGCGGCGTGCCGTTTTAATATCTTTCAACTTTTCAATCGCCATAAAGCGGACGATGATGTGCGGCTGCCCGAAGTAGCCGAGACCCCATGCGAACAATGAGACGATTCCGATCAACGATTGCCCTGTCCATGGATCGAGGAGTGCCGGATCGATGTCGCCGATCGTTTGGAACGCGTTCGAGACGCCGTCTGTTGCCGTGATGGCGATCGCCGGGACGAAGATGAGGGCGAACAACATGATGAGTCCTTGGACGAAGTCGGTCCAACTGACGGCCAAAAAGCCGCCGATGAACGTATAAATGATAATGATGGAAGCCAAAATTAAGACGCCGGTGACAAACTCGATGCCAAACACGGCGTTGAACAACCGTCCGCCGGCGACGAACCCGCTCGTCGCATACAGCGTGAAGAAGATGAGGGTGACCGCGGCCGAGAACGTACGGAGCGTTCCTCGTGTATCTTTGAACCGTTTTTCAAAGTAGTCCGGAATCGTAATCGCATCTTCAGACAAATACGAATACGTCCGCAGACGCGGGGCGACGAGCAGCCAGTTCAAGTATGCACCAATCGTCAACCCGATGACGATCCATCCACTTGAAAGTCCTGTCGCGAACATCGCACCCGGGAGGCCCATTAAGAGCCAGCCGCTCATATCCGAGGCGCCGGCCGATAAAGCTGCCACACCCGGACCGAGCGCCCGCCCGCCGAGCATGTAATCACCGATACTGCTCGTCCGGCGATAGGCGACGATGCCGAGAAGCACCATGAGCGCCATGTAAATCGTGATTGAAATCAAAATACCGTTCATTCTCTTTCCCCCTACCGTTCATGAGTTGAAAACGCTTACAAACTATATATATCATGTCTTGACAAAATTTTGTCACAAAAATGAATAGGTTGCACGTCTTACTTTCATGATTGACCAAAAAAATAAAAAACTATTTGGCGGGGCATGTCGAGAGATGGTCGTTGACGAGACCGGTCGCCTGCAGATGGGCATAGACGGTCGTCGGACCGAGAAACTTGAATCCCCGACGCTTCAAGTCTTTACTGAGACGCTCGGACAGTTCGGTCACGGCGGGAATCTCTTCGACAGAACGCCATTCGTTGCGGACCACTTGATGATCGACGAACGACCAAATATACGCATCGAACGAACCGAACTCGGATTGGACTTCGAGGAAACGTTTGGCGTTGTTGATGGACGCCTCGATTTTACGCCGGTTTTTGACGATGCCCGTGTCTCGCATCAAACGTTCGACATCCTCTGCCGTGAAAGCGGCGACACGGTTAACGTCGAAATCGGAATAGGCCGAGCGGTACTGCTCACGTTTTCGTAAAATCGTCAGCCAGCTCAAGCCGGCCTGCGCGCTCTCGAGCGTCAAGCATTCGAAATGCTTCTGGTCATCGTGTACCGGTTTCCCCCATTCTTCATCATGATAGCGGACGTAGAGCGGGTCGGTCCCGCACCACGGACAACGCATGGCTTCATTCATTCGTCTCAGTCCTTCCAACGTTTACCTATAGTGTAACACGTTGAACCGGTTTTCGAATGCGACGGCGGGGTATAATAGCGAAGAGTGGAGGGTGATCAAATGCGTGATTGGATGATTGGGATCATCGAACAGTTCGGATATGTCGGCATCGCGTTCATGATCTTTATCGAGAACGTGTTCCCGCCGATTCCGTCAGAAGTCGTGCTCTTGTTCGGCGGTTTCTTCGCCGTAAAGACCGACTTGATGATTTGGCTCGTGATCGTCGCGGCCACGGTCGGGGCGATCGCCGGGGCCGTTTTGTTATATGGCATCGGTTTATATTTGGATGTCGAACAGATTGAGAAGTGGACGAAAAAGTATGGGAAGTGGATTCGGCTCGATCTCGACGACGTGCATAAGGCGGATGCCTGGTTCGACCGGTATGGGGGATGGATGGTCTTTTTCGGGCGGCTCATGCCTGTCGTCCGTAGCTTGATCTCGCTCCCGGCCGGCATGTCGAACATGCCGTTCGTCAAGTTTTTACTGCTCAGCACGGCCGGGACGCTCATCTGGAACTCGATTTTAATCTTTATCGGGATTCGGGTCGGGGAGAACTGGGAATCGATACTCCGTTACCTTGACGTTTACTCATACGCCATCTATGCGTTGCTCGCTGTCGGCCTGATTCTGTACTTCATCTGGCGGAAGCGCCGAAAACAAAAGAAATCGAAACAAGCCTCTTCGTTTTGAAAACAAAAAAACGGCTAGACCGGGTGCTCCGAAGAGCGTACGGTCTAGTCGTCTTTCTTTTGATTCGGTCTCATCTTTTCAATTGTCTGTTCGGTCTTCTCCGCTAACCGTTCCGAGAAACGGAACAAGACGATTCCGATGATGGCCGAGACAAAGATATAGAGACCGACGAACAGGTTGATGGCACCGTTCGATAGTGCCGTGAACAAAATCGAGAACTCCCCGCGCGGAGCGAGCGAGAAGCCAGCCTCGTTCGCTTGGACGCGGCTCAGTCCGTACATCCGCCCACCGATCCGTCCGACGATCCACTTCGACAACACGCCCCAGACGATCAATACGAAGAACAAAGTGTTGATGATCACCCCTTGTTCGAGGTTGATGGAAATCCCGAACGAGATGAAGAAAATTGGTAAGAACAAGTCGCGCACTGGGACCGTCAAACGCTTCAACGGTCGGATATCGTGGATGCCGGCAAGCATGATGCCGGCGATGAACGCCCCAAGGATCTCGGATAGGCCGAACACCATCCCGATCCCTGCGAAAAAGAGAATCAATCCGATTAATCCGATGCTCGCATCGTCTTGACGGAGCAGATGTTTGACGGTCCGTGGATGGCGCGTCACGAACTTGATGCCGAGAAATAAAAGGATACCGAAGACGAGGAAACCGACGAACACTTTCCCGATGTCGCTGAACGAGATCGGCTCATCTTGAATGATGAACGGTGCAATCGTCAAGAGGAGCGGGGCGAACATATCTTCAAAGATGAGTAGCGCAAGCTTGAACACTTCGTTGCCGTCCTAGAAGAAACCGACGATGACCCCAATCCCGATGAACGCTAAAATGCTCGGAAAGAACAAGCGTTCAATCAATAAACTGACAATCGAGATGAAGGCGAGTGCAACGAAGAAGATGATGATATTGATGTCGAGGTTCATACGTCGCCTCCTTCACGGGCGAACGATCGCGTCCAATTCACGCTCTAGGCCATTGATATTCCATCCCGACGGATTCAGGACGCGAGTAATCAAAACCGAAATGACGATACAGCCCGTCGGCCGGGATGTCCGCAATCAGGCTGATGATTGCCGTCTCGTCCGCTTCTCGCAAAATCCATTCCATCAGATGTTCCATGATGAGCTTACCGAGCCCGAGCCCTTGGCAGTCCGGGTCGACGACGATATCGACGAGGTGGAACACCATCCCCCCATCACCGACGACACGCCCCATGCCGACCATCTCATCGTTCAAATATAGGCAGACGCCGAACAGCGTGTGGGCGAGCCCTTTCTCGGTCGCCTTGTCCGACCGTTTCGGCATGCCGGCTTTGACGCGTAAGCGCTGATGTTCTTTCGGAGGCGGCGTCTCATGCTTCACGTTGACTTCGTTAACCATGTTTAATTCCCCTTCCACACTAGATGGAATCATTTTCCCGATATATTGACTCGATAAACCTTGATTTATGAAGGATAACTTCCCCATAATGAGACCGTATGAAAATGAAGGAGGGGGCCTATGTTAGAGAGCCAATCGATTCTACCGGCGATTCGAGATATGCGTGATCTGGAAGTGTTTTTGGCGAGTGAATTTGATGTCGGTGTATTGCTAGAAGTCCACATCGCAAGACTTGACGCCGTCTTTCGACTGTTGTCCAGTCATGGGAAGAACGTCTTTGTCCACCTGGATTTGATTCAAGGCTTGAAAGCGGATGAGTATGCGACCGAGTTCGTCTGCCAAACATATCGTCCATATGGCATCATCTCAACGAAGGGAAGCGTCATCTTGAAAGCGAAACAAAAGCAAGTGAAGACGGTGCAGCGACTGTTTCTCATCGATTCAAGCTCTCTAGAGAAAAGTTATCGCATGATTGAACGCACCCAGCCGGATTATATCGAAGTATTGCCGGGACTCGTCCCGAAATATATTAACGAGGTGAAGGCGCGTACCGGCATCCCGGTGTTCGCCGGAGGTTTGATTTCGACTGACGATGAAGTCGAGGCGGCGCTCGAGGCAGGCGCATCTGTCATCACGACGTCGAATCGAACGCTTTGGAATGTACGATACGTCTCAAAATGAGCATGACGGGTATAGACAAAAGAAGGAGGGGAAAACATGAAAGAGACGATGATCATTACAGGGGTCAGCCAAGGAATCGGAGAAGTCTTAGCGCGTGCGTTTTCCGAGACGTATCGTGTCATTGGACTCGATGTGAAGGATGACCCAAATCTTGATGGCGTGACGTATATGCAAGTCGATTTAGGTGATTACAAAGCGGTGGCGAAGACGTTTTCAGAAATTGGCGAACAGTTCGGGGCGGCCCACGTCCTCATCAACAACGGTGGGGTGTCCTCGCTTGAGACCCCAATGACCGAGCTCGATGTCGAGACGTTCAAACAGGTCCTTGACGTCAATCTCGTCGGGACGTTCGCCTGCGCCAAAGCCTTTTTGACGTTGAATGAGGACGCAGAATATGGACGAATCGTAAACGTCGCCTCGACACGGGCACTCCAGAACGAACCGGATTGGGAAGCGTATGGCGCTTCGAAAGGGGGCATCGTCGCGCTCACGCATTCGATGGCCGTCTCGCTCGCGGAACGTCCCGTCACGGTGAACGCGATCAGTCCCGGGTGGATTCACACATCGGACGAGGCGCTACGTGATATCGACCATCGCCAGCATCCGTCTGGGCGGGTCGGGACACCGACCGATATCGTCCGAGCCGTCACATATTTGATTGACCGTGACAACGATTTCGTGAACGGGCATAACTTAATCGTCGACGGAGGCATGACGAAGAAGATGATTTATGAACCGTGATCTATTAGGACTATTACCCTAACTTTTAAAGCGTGACATGCGTGAATATACCTAGCGACGGGTATGTTACGGATGAAGCGCTTTTTCTAATACAAGGAGGGGTCCCGATGCATCGATTAGTTGAGGAGGCACTCAGATTTGCAGCTGCGCGACATGACGGTCAATTTCGTAAAGGATCACGTATCCCATACGTGACACATCCGGTCGCGGTGGCGATGATCTTGACCGAAGATCATCAACCGATACCGGTCGTCGCGGCAGCCTTACTGCATGATGTGCTCGAAGACACATTCACGACGAAAGATGAGCTCTTGGATCAGTTTGGCCCAGAAGTCGCTCGGCTCGTCGAAGCCGTCTCTGAGCCAGACAAAAGTTTGATCTGGGAGGAGCGGAAGCGAGCGATGCTCGAACGGATTCCTTCGCTCGAGTACGATGAAATCGCCTTGCTCGTGGCGGACAAGCTACATAACCTCCACTCGATTCGGCTCGATATCGATCAAGTTGGGAAAGGCGTCTGGTCGCGGTTCCGTCGCCCGCTCCGCGATCAATCTTGGTACTATCATGAATTGCTTGAGGCGTTCCGGCCATTTCAATCGACGTCAGGACTCATCGAAGTGTACGAACAAGAGCTGAATCGATTGTTTTACGGGACAGATGACGATCGTGCGGTCAAACTTCAAAAGCTTTACACGGTCGTCACAGACGGTTTTCAAGAAGAAGACTGGATGCAAGAAGTGCCGACGCTATATCAGACCGCTTTCGAGTTGCATAAGGCCATGAAAGACAGCGAATTGGAACGTGTGGTCAATCACCTTCACCGCTCGGATGTACCCGAAACGTTAGATGAGTCGGAGCGAGTCGATGGACAAGAAGAGTCCGTCTTGAGGGGCTTGACCGAGTTGTCTTATCGGACAGCACTCACGAGCGAGGACGTTATGAATTTGATGAAGTGAAACGATTGTCATCCAAGACGAACCATGCTATAGTCGGATTGAACATAAGAAGGGGAGTAGCGACCACGTTCGTGGTCGGTGGGTCGTCATTACAGTGCAACGCACTCGGTCCATCGAGCTTCTTTTAGTCCGCAAGACCTTTTTATGGATGCTTTTTTGGCGTCCGTAAAAAGGTCTTTTTTGACGTTTAATCAATGAGGGGAGATTATTTCATGGTATTTGTATATTTTTTACTCGCAGCAGCCATCACGGTGTATGCAGCAATCAAACTATCGACTTACGCTGATGTCATGAGCGAAAAATCGTCGATGGGAGGCGTCCTCGTCGGAACGGTCTTACTCGCAGGCGCGACGTCGCTTCCGGAAGTGACGACGAGTATCTCGGCGGTCATGATCAACAACCCGGATATCGCCGTCGGGAATATGCTCGGATCAAACTTGTTCAACATCTTCATCTTGGCGATGTTCGACCTCTATTTCCGACAGAAACGCTTGTTCAATGGAGCAAGTCGAGATCATCTGTACACGGCTGGGCTCGGTCTCTTGTTGACAGTGCTCACAATGGTCGCCCTCATCGTTCGCATCGACTTGACGTTCATCGGCATCGGGATTGACGCCTTGCTGATTGCTGCGTTGTATGTCATCGGGATTTACTATATCGGTAAACGACCAAAAGAGCCGACAACGACGACTGAAGTGGAGAAAGAAGTCGTCGTTAGCACGACCGAGTCGATGACCGTGAAACGAGCCGTCATCGGTTTCATCTTCGCCGCCCTTGTCATCATGGCGGCAGGTACGGCACTTTCAATCTCGGGTGATCGAATCGCGGTCGTGACCGGACTCGGGTCGAGCTTTGTCGGCAGCTTCTTGATCGCCGCCTCGACTTCGCTACCCGAAGCGGTGGCCGTGTTCGTCGCTTTGAAACTTCGGAACGTGAACTTGGCGTTCGGGTCAATTTTAGGAAGCAACATCTTCAACATGGTCATCATCGCCATGTCGGACGTGTTCTATCAGAATGGATCGATTTTGGCGGATGTCTCGGCGTCGCACTTGGTCACAGCCGTCGGCATCACGATTTTGTCAATCTTGGTCATGTATAGCGTGCTTCGCAAAGACGTCACGTCGAAAGTTCGTTATATCGTCCCGTCTGTGCTCGTCGTTCTCGTCTACTTCGTCTCGTCTTACCTGATTTTCATTGGTTGATGACACGGTCGCTCTTGCGGCCGTGTTTTTTTTCATTGAGGCGTGACCGGGCATTTACGTGGGTATAGTAGGAGGGAAGGAGGGGTGACGATGCAAATGCATTCCGTTGAGCGGTTGAGTGAATACGTCCTCTTGATTCCCGCTTATAATCCCGATCAGGCACTAGTTGAATTGGTGCATGCGTTGAAACAGGAAGGTTTCCTCCACATCGTCGTCGTCAATGACGGGAGTGCGGAAACGTGCCGACCTGTGTTTGAGGCCATTGAGCCGCACGTATCTCGGCTTCTTGAGCATGAAAAGAACGCAGGAAAAGGTGCGGCCTTGAAGACCGGCATACGGTACATCGTCGACCACTACCCAGAGACGTTAGGCGCCATCACGGTCGATGCCGACGGCCAGCATTTACCGTCCGACGTCCACCACGTCTACAGCGAAGGCGTCCTCTGGCCGCATCATCTGATTATGGGGTGTCGCGATTTTTCAGGGGAAGCGATTCCGTTTCGAAGCCGGTTCGGTAATCAAGTGACACGCCTCGTCATGACGATTGGGAGCGGACTTCGTTTGAAAGACACCCAGACCGGCCTTCGGGCCATCCCGGTCCGCTATGCGAGACAGTTGCTCGACGTCCCTGGCAACCGTTACGAGTTCGAGATGAATATGTTGACGTTCACGAAGCGGATGCACGTCCCGATTCATCAGACACCGATTCAGACCGTCTATGTGGACGAGAACGCCTCGTCGCATTTTCGTCCGGTCATCGACTCAATCTTGATTTATCGTATGTTTCTCGCTTATTCGTTATCATCTGTTGCATCGTTTTTAATGGACATCGGCGTGTACGCGCTATTGATTTTCCTATTGAATCCTTGGTTCGATACGGCGCACGTCATCGTCGCGACCGTCGTCGGTCGAGTCGTCTCGTCCTTATTCAACTATTTCGTCAACCGGAAAGTCGTCTTCAAATCGAAAGCGAGACGGGCGATGGTCAAGTATTTTGGCCTCGTCGGGGCACAGATGGCGGTCTCCGCTGCCCTCGTCTATGCGCTCTTCTTCGTCATTCGAGACGGCGAGGTCATCTTGAAAGTCGTCGTCGACAGCTTCTTGTTTATCGCCAGTTACTATGTACAAAAACGCTGGATTTTCAAACGATAAAGGCCCGACAGTTGTCGGGCCTTTATCAGTAGGCGAGCTTTCCGATTTTAACGGACGTATAGCGATGAAGCTCGCGCGGGTCGGCGATGCCGGTCTTCATCATCATGTCGCGCATGAGGAGCGCACAAACCCGTGCGTCCTCGGCAGCGTTATGATGCAGGAACGGCTCGTTCAAATACTCGGCCATCGTGTTCAGCTTATGGTTCGGGAGCTGGGGGTACAACTTACGGGACAACTTGACCGTACAGCCATACTCGATGCTCGGGAACGTATATAGGTCATATTTGGCGATCGCTTTTTTCAAAGCGCCCATATCGAACGAGGCGTTGTGGGCCATGACGAGATCGACCTTTTGGAGCGTCGGATAGAGCAGTTCGAGCACCTCGGGCAGTGTCGGGGCATCCCAGACATCGCTCGGCCGAATGCCATGGACACGGATATTCCCTTGGTCGAAGTCTTCTTCCGGGTTGACGAGCAGCTGGTTCGTCTCGACGACCTCGCCGGCGTAAAGCAAGCTCCAGCCGACCGAACAGATGCTTCGGCTGTCACGGTTGGCGGTCTCGACGTCGATGGCTAAAATAGAATGTGACATAATCGTTCCTTTCTTCTTAACGAATTGAATCCACAAAAAAAGTCTAACATAACGTTAGACTGAAAAGCGATTAAGCGGCTGCTAAATTGCGGCATGCTTCGGCACAGCGGAGGCATGCCTCGGCGCATTGTTGGCAGTGGTCCATCTGATGGCGACCACATTCGACGGCGCACGTGTCACACACTTGCGCACAGAGGGCACCGATTGGTTTCGCGAACGCCGAATCGGTCTCGAGTGCGTTCAAGGCGAGGGCGCAGACGTCGGCGCATTCGCGCGTCAAGCGAATGCATTCTTTCACCATCAATACGTCTTCTTCTTGTAAACTTTTTGAAAAACAATGATTGCTCGTCCGCATGCAGTCGATAATCGCTGAAATCGTCTCTTCAATTGATTCCCGGTCCATGATAAGTCCCCCTTAGCAGAATAATGTATCTTCCAATCATTACCCGATACCGTATCGCTTAAACCGCGCCGGGACGACAAAAAAAGTCACTTCACGAAAGTGAAGTGACCTAGTAATGGAGCATAGCGGGCTCGAACCGCTGACCTCCACGCTGCCAGCGTGGCGCTCTCCCAGCTGAGCTAATGCCCCGTTCGAAAATTATTATATCATCCTAGTAAAACGTTTGGCAATGCCCTTTTTCAAAAAAGATTCAAAAGTTTAAACCGTTGACGCAATGGGAAAATCAACGATGATGTTATATTACGAAAGCAGGTGAATCATATGGGCATGATTTTATTGGCATTGCTTCCGGCACTCATGTGGGGGAGTATCCCGCTCATCGTATCGAAAGTCGGCGGGAAGCCGATTCAGCAGTTAATCGGGACGACGATGGGTGCGATGGTCATGGCGTTCGTCATCTTTCTCGTCTTCAATCCGGAGTTCACGACCCTTGCCGTCGTCACCGGATTCATCTCCGGAATCTTTTGGGCGCTCGGACAGTATCTTCAGTTCCAATCGTTCCAAATCTTGAGCGTCTCGAAAGCGATGCCGATCAGTACCGGGATGCAGCTCGTCGGAACGTCGCTCTTCGGGGTCATCGTGCTCGGGGACTGGGAGACGTCGACCGAGCTCTGGCTCGGATTTTCAGCGCTCGTCTTGATTATCATCGGGGCGACGATGACGTCATATCAACAGAAGAAAGACTCGGATAGCGCCGGGGCGTTGAAGAAAGGTCTCCTCGTCCTCCTCGTCTCGAGTCTCGGGTATGTGACGTACGCCGTATTGACGAACTACTTTGAAGTCGACGGCATCACGGCGATCGTCCCGCAATCGGTCGGGATGTTCATCGCGGCGCTTCTCTTCAGTCTTCGTGAGAAGGACGTGAAACGGTTCGATCCGAAGACGTTCAAGAACATCTTGGCCGGGATCGCCTGGGGGATCGGGAACTTCGGTCTCTTCGTCTCGAGTGGAGAGGTCGGGGTCGCCACGTCGTTCGCCTTGTCGCAACTGAACGTCGTCGTCGCGACGCTCGGCGGGATTTATCTATTGAAAGAAGAGAAGACGTCGAAAGAGCGCGTCTTCGTCTTTATGGGCATCGGGCTCATCGTCGTCGCCGGCTTTATGCTCGGGATTGCGAAAAGTTAAAAGACGGGCGATTGCCCGTCTTTCATGATTGCCAAGCCACGTCGATGAACGCGTCTCGTCCAGATTTCTTCCGGTCTGCTTTATAGTGGTCCGGATTTTTTTTGTGGAAATCCTGATGATACTCTTCGGCCGGATAGAACGTGTCGGCCGGTAAAATCTTTGTGACGATCGGATCCTTAAATCGTCCGCTCGCGGCGAGTTCGTCGCGACTCTGTTCTGCTTTCACGCGTTGTTCCTCCGAATGATAGAAAATGGCCGGCGCGTATTGGCTGCCGCGGTCTTGGAACTGGCCGCCGTCATCAGTCGGGTCGGTCTGAATCCAGTAAAGTTCGAGCAAACGTTCATAAGCGAACAGCGACGGGTTGAACGTGATCTCGACGACCTCATAGTGTCCGGTCGTGCCGGTCTTCACTTGTTCATACGTCGGATCGTCGACGTGTCCGCCCGTATAGCCGGATACGATTGATTCGATTCCGGGCTGTTCCTCGAACGGGGTGACCATGCACCAAAAACAGCCGCCCGCGAATGTTGCTTTTTCCATAAAAAACTCCCCCTGTACACGTATTGTCCAAATAAAAACGCCCATGTCATCGACATGAGCGTTCTGTCATATCGTCCAAGGCAAACGCCTTGCTGGAAGTAGCACCTTGCCGAAGCAGGTTGCTGTGAAGTCATAGAGCCAGGTCTCTCGTTCACTCAAGATATCGATATGTAGTTGGTGAAAGCATCATACCATCTGTCCGAAAGTGTCGTCAACGATTAGGTTTTCGCCGAAGTTGCAGCAACGTGGCCCCGACAATCAAGACGACGAGGACGATGGAGAGCGCTAGCGTATACGGGGCCTCCCCGGCATAGAGCTGTAAGAAGAACAAGACAAAGACGGACAACAAGACGAGTACGTACGAACGGTTCATAGTAACCTCCCTTTTCTTTCAGTTTACCAAGTTACACATTCGTTGGCGAACGAAAACAGGAAATCAAGTGGAAATAGCGAATACGAACGAGTGAGCAAAGGAGGAATCAACATGACTGAACCAAACCCATTTTTCGAACTCGATATCGAGACCGCCCATCTCGGATATAAGGAAGGAACGTTCACCGCGCGTGACGTGACGGCCTACTATTTGACCCGAATCGCCGCATTGAACGACAAGCTGAGAGCGGTCATTCAAGTGAACCCGGACGCTCTGTTCGAGGCCGAGGCGGCCGACCGGGCGTTCCGACGTGGTGATCGCTTGCCGCTGCTCGGCATCCCGGTACTGATTAAAGACAACGTCGAGACGGCCGGTCAGATGAAGACGACGGCTGGGGCCGTCGCCCTCGCGCATCACTTCGCCGGCCGAGACGCCCACCTCGTTCAAAGTTTACGCGCGAGCGGGGCCATCATCCTCGGGAAAGCGAACTTGTCCGAGTGGGCCAACTTTTTGACCGAGGGGATGCCGAACGGCTGGAGCGGGGTCGGGGGCCAGACGCTCAATCCATATGGGGACAAGCTCGATGTCGGCGGGTCGAGTTCAGGTTCGGCGTCCGCGGTCGCGGCGAACATGACGCTTCTCGCCGTCGGCAGCGAGACGAGCGGCTCGATTATCCATCCGAGCGTCCATAACGGCATCGTCGGCATCAAGCCGACTGTCGGTTTGATTAGCCGGAGCGGCATCATTCCGATCTCTCGGTCGCAGGACACGGCCGGCCCGATGGCACGAACGCTCCGGGATGCGGTGCTTGCCCTTGAGGCGATGGTCGGGGAAGACCCGGCTGACCCGGCGACAACGCACCTTCCGGCCGGTCCGCCGTATCGGACGTGTCTCGATGAACGCCAAGCGGTCGGGATGCGCGTCGGGATTGTCAAGATTGATCTGTCGGAAGAAGAACAGGCGCTCTATGATGAGGCGATCGCCTTGCTGAAACAGAGCGGCATCGAGGTCGTCACTGTCGAACTGCCGTCGATAACATCGCTCGACCAAGGCGATATCCTGTATCATGAGTTTAAGCTCGGAATCGAGGCGTATCTAGCCTCGACGACGCTCTCGTATAAGACGCTTTCGGATTTGATTAACTGGAACAGCAGTCATCCGGAGACGATTCCGCACGGACAGAAGACATTCGAGAAAGCGGACGAACAATCGGGCCGCTTGATTGAGGCCACCTATCTGACACGTCGCCTCGACGACGTCCGTCACGCCAAGACGGACGGCATCGACCGACTGTTGGCCGAGCAGGCGCTCCATGCGCTCGTCTTACCGCATGACCACAATTATGACATGGCCGCGAAAGCCGGGCATCCGACGATTACGATTCCGTATGCCGTCAAACAGAGCGGCGCCCCGTTCGGGTTATCGTTCACGGGGACGAGTTACGCGGAGCGCGATTTGATTCGCATCGCCTACGCGTTCGAACGTCATGTCACGCGGCCGCTTCCGCCGTTGTAAGAACGTTGCACCCGTCGACGCGGTCCGCTACAATGGGAATTATGCGGATTGAAGAAAGGACAGATTGCAATGAAACCATCTATATACGGGCTGACGTTTGATCAGCTGACGGACGTCTGTGTCGATTTTGGATACAGTGCCTATCACGCGAGACAAATTTGGGACTCGCTCTACATCGACCGGGTCAAATCGATGGATGCCATCAACGTGCGAGATGAAGTGAAAACAGCGCTTGCGGAACGTTTCGTCATCTCGACACAAGAGTTGTTCGTCAAACAAGAGGCGGACGACGGGACGGTCAAATTCTTACTTAAACTTCACGACGGCCACTACATCGAGACGGTGCTCATGCGCCATAAATATGGTCGCTCGGTCTGTGTGACGACTCAAGTCGGGTGCAACATCGGTTGCAGCTTCTGTGCGAGCGGTCTGTTGAAGAAGACACGCGATTTGACGGCAGGCGAAGTCGTCGAGCAGATCATGACCGTGCAACATTACTTGGACGAAGTCGGGGAAGGTGCCCGCGTCAGTCATATCGTCGTCATGGGAATCGGGGAGCCATTCGACAACTTCGATCACTTAGTCGATTTCCTTCGTGTCGTCAAAGACGAGCGCGGTCTCGCCATCGCGCCGCGGAAAATCAACGTCTCGACGAGTGGGCTCGCCGATAAGATTTACAAGTTCGCCGACCTCGATTTGCGCATCAACTTGGCGCTATCGCTCCACGCGCCGAACGACGCGCTCCGGACACAGATCATGAAGATCAACCGGGCGTTCCCGCTCGACAAGCTCATGCCGGCCATCCGCTATTATGTCGAGAAGACGAACAAACGGATCACGTTCGAGTACATTCTTCTCTCGAAAGTGAACGACTTGCCGGAACATGCCGAAGAGCTCGCCGACTTGATCGCGGACATCAAAGACAAGTCGTACGTCAACTTGATTCCATACAACCCGGTCAACGAGCATATCCAATATGAGCGCAGTACGTCGGAGGACATCATGGCGTTTTACGACATTTTGAAGAAACGTGGCGTCAACACGGGTGTCCGTCTCGAACATGGGACCGACATCGATGCGGCCTGCGGACAGCTCCGCAGTAAACATATGAACGTGGAAGGTGCCAAATAAGTTGATTCTCCCGCTAACCTCAGTGGGAGTTTTTTTGTTGACGTCCGGACGCAGGACAGGATAAACAATTTTCAGAAATAGGACTAGAGACGTCCGGTCTAGGGAATAGTCTTTTGACATCACAGGAGAGAGTGGAGGCTATTTAATGGAGAACGTGAACGCGACATGTTGGATTCGAGTCAGAAATACGCTTGGGGAAGGGCCGTGTTGGGACGCTGAGTTGAAGCGATTCTACTGGGTCGACATCGAAGGGCACACGCTCTGGTGGTACGATGAGAAAGAAGATGAGCTCTCTTCAGCCGATATGGGCCAACAGATCGGCTTCGCCGTTCCGAAAGTGACGGACGGTGTCATCGTCGGATTGAAGGACGGTATCTATGAATGGGACGAGTCTTCAAAACAACTCGACAAGCTCGTCGAACTCGATGATGCGGACGGCGTGCTTCGATTCAACGACGGCAAGGCCGACCCGTACGGACGAATCTTTGCGGGAACGCTCCATTTGGAAGACGAGGAGAATGAGGCCACACTCTATCGGTTGGACCGCGACGGCACGACCGAAGAGATGCTCACAGGTCTGACCTTATCAAATGGTCTGACGTGGTCACCGGACCACAAATGGTTTTATCATATCGACACGCCGACCGAGACGGTTCGACGTTATCCGTACGACTTGTCGTCCGGTACGTTTGGGGAAGGGGAGGTCGTCGTCGAATTTAAGGATGAGGACGGCTTCCCTGACGGCATGACCTCGGACGAAGAGGGTCATTTATGGATCGCCCACTTCGCCGGCGGTCGCGTCTCGCGCTGGAACCCCGAGACGGGCGAGAAAGTGCTCGAAGTCATGGTGCCGGCGCCGAACGTGACGTCATGCTGTTTCATCGGGGACGACTTGAAGCAACTCGCCATCACGACCGCGCGTGAAGGGTTGGATGACGAGGCGCTCGAAACGTATCCGGATGCCGGGTCGGTGTTTAAAATCGATACGGAAGTGAAAGGGATGCCACTTTATCGTTTCGGACGTTAAGGAGGGAGAATCATGGTGAAACGCATGCTCGTTCGCGTAGGAATCGGTCTCGCGCTCGCGGCGGTGGCGCGAGTCGGGGTGAAGAAATACCTCGACGACCGCGAGACGAACGATCATTCTTACCTCGAACCGAAATGGGACGAGACGCCGAGCGTCGACGCGGACAAAGATGAGGATGAGGTCGGCTTGACGCAGCTCGATTCGATCTATCGGGCCGAGTGGCAGGCGAACGCTTATCCACGCTCAGAGGCGGAACGGAAAGCACTCGAAGAATAGCCATGCCTGAAACACGCTCCTTGCGAGCGTGTTTTTTTGTTGACAAGATGGTCAATCCCGTTCATTATCTAAAAAGTAATGATTACTATTTGGGGGCTGTTAATGATGAAACGAATTCCAATCACCGTGTTGTCAGGCTATCTTGGGAGCGGCAAGACGACGTTAATGAACCATATTTTAAACAATCGCACCGGCAAGAAGTATGCCGTCATCGTCAATGATATGAGCGAATTGAATATCGATGAGCGTTTAATCGAACAAAGTGGATTTTCGCGGACCGATGAGAAGCTAGTCGAGCTGTCGAACGGTTGCATCTGTTGCACGCTCCGTGAAGACCTCCTCGAGGCGGTCCAAGAACTCACGAACGACCGTGAACTTGACGGGATCATCATCGAGTCGTCCGGAATCTCGGAACCGATTCCCGTGGCCCAGACGTTCACGTATGCCGATGACGCGCTCGGCATCGACTTGACGAGCCGTGTCTATATCGATGCGATGGTGACCGTCGTCGACGCTTACCGGTTCTTGAAAGATTTCAACTCCGGCGAGTCGCTTCATGAGCGGAAACAAGCAATCGATGAGACGGATGTCCGTGAAGTCGTCGACCTGCTCGTCGACCAGGTCGAGTTCGCCGATATCATCGTCTTGAACAAAGCCGACCGGGTGTCGGAGGCCGAACTGAACGAGATGGCCGGTCTGCTGAAGACGCTCAACCCGTCTGCAAAACTATTGACGTCGGTTCATTCGAACGTCGACTTGACCGAACTGCTCGACGTCAAGCTGTTCGATTTCGAGCAGGCGATGCATTCGGCCGGCTGGATCCAAGAGCTTGAGGCGGAAGAACATACGCCGGAGACCGAAGAGTACGGCATCAGCTCGTTCGTCTATCGTCGCCGTCGTCCGTTCCACCCAGCGCGACTTCATGCGTGGATTGAGCAGTTCCCTGAGGAAATCGTGCGGGCAAAAGGATTTTTATGGATTGCTTCGCGTAACGACCTCGCCTGCTTGTTCTCGCAGGCCGGATACGCCTCGACGCTCGAGCACGCCGGGCGGTGGCTCGCGACGCTTCCGGAAGAGGAGCGCCGGCTTATGTTCGCGGCAGAACCGGAGCTCGCTGAAGACTATATCGAGCCTTACGGCGACCGCCAAACCGAGCTCGTTTTAATTGGACAGCGAATGGACCGTGCGCGTGTCGAATCGATGCTTGATACTTGCCTGTTGACTGACGAAGAGATGGCGCTCGATTGGACGATGCTCGAAGACACGCTTCCAGGGAATGGCGTTGTCACTTTCTCATAAACCGTTTACAAATCGAAATTGGTCGTCTATACTGTTCCTTGCATGAACAAACCGCATACATTGGACTACACTAGGGGTGCTTCGGCTGAGATGTGAGCATGGCTCCGATCCCTTATGACTCGATCCGGGTAATACCGGCGTGAGGAAGTGTGGCACTTTTTCTGATGGACTTTAATTGGACGAGTGGCCGCATTCTCATGGATGCGGCTTTTTTCGTGCATACAGATAAAGGGGGAACAGAACATGAACAACCAATGTGGAACGAGCCCGATTGTCGGGTTCCGCTTTACACTCAGCCCGATGACGTCCGATTTCGTGAGCGTCATCAAAGGCGCACTGAAGGAGACGGACTTACAGAACGTCTGGCGCCATACCGATGACGTCTCGACGATCATCCGGGGACGGAGTGAGCACGTATTCGATGTGGCCAAGGCCGTCTTATCTCATGCGACGAAGTCGGGGGTGCACGTCTCGATGAGCGGGACGTTCTCGGTCGGCTGCCCTGGCGACACGACGGGGGACAACTTGCTCGACGTGACGAACGAGCCGGCGAACGGTTCGGTCGAAAACCAATACGTCTCATCCCAGTTCGCACTCTATCCGCTCGGGGACGAAACGTATATGGACATCATCTATGAAGAAATCGACTTTGCAAAAGCGCGCGGTGTGTTCAATGACTCGATGCATTACGCCTCCGGCATCCATGGCGACATCGAGCCGGTATTCTCGTTTTACGAGGCGACGTTCGACCGGGTGCGTGCGAAGACGAGCCACGTCGTCATGACGGTCACGTTCAGTGTGAACAGTCCGTCACACGAGGGACAAAACAATGCTTAAGTCGTGGAAGTTAAAAGAGATCGTCTTGTTGTCGATTTTATCGGTCGTCTTCGCCGTCGTCTATTTGGCGTTCGTCCACGTCGGAAATTTGTGGGCTGGGCTGATTGGGCCAATCGCCTATGAATGGATTTTCGGGATTTGGTTCATCGTCTCGATTATCGCCGCCTATATCATCCGTAAGCCCGGTGCCGCCTTTTTGTCGGAAGTGCTCGCGGCGACGATTGAGATGATGATTGGGAACGCAATCGGGCCACGCATCATTCTCGTCGGGATCATTCAAGGACTCGGAGCCGAAGCGGCGTTCGCCGTCACCGGGTATAAACGATATGACCTGTGGGTGCTCATGCTCGCTGGCTTCGGTGCGGCCGTGACGAGTTTCGCCTATACATACGTCATGGGCGGCCTCGCGGCACTCAGCCCGACGTACGTGGCGACGATGTTCGCCCTGCGCGCCACGAGCGGGATGCTCATCGCAGGGCTCGGTGGAAAGATTTTGAGCGACTTGTTGCTCAGGACGGGTGCGCTCGAAGGCTACGCGCTCGCACGTCAAGGACGCGCCCATGGTTGAGGCGGAGCAGTTGACGTTTCGTTATCCCGGCAAGTCGACCGACGTATTGGCAGACGTCACGCTCACGCTCCGGGATGGGCGGACACTCATCAGCGGGTCGAGCGGGTCGGGGAAATCGACACTGTTCGCCATGATGAACCGGCTCTATCCGGACAACTGTGACGGCATCGTGACCGGAAGGCTCGACTTGTTCGACCGGCCTTATGACACGTACGCGGCCGGCGAGGTGAATCGTCGGGTCGGCACCGTGTTCCAAGACCCCGACAGTCAGTTCGTCATGCAGACGGTCGAGGAAGAGCTGATCTTTACGCTCGAAAACTTTCACGTCCCCCGCGAGGAGATGATGGGGCGCGTCGAGATGATGTTACGGACGTTGCGGCTCGACGATTATCGACATCGCTACATCCATGACTTGTCTGGTGGCGAGAAGCAGCAAATCGCCGTCGCCTGTGCACTGATTGGCCGTCCGGAATGGCTCCTCCTTGATGAACCGCTCGCCCATCTCGACCCGGAGACCGCGGCTCGGTTCGTCCGTTGGCTCGACGGCGTCGCCCGTAGCGTCAACGTCGTCGTCATCGAACATCGCCCGTACGTGTGGGGCGATTTCTTCGACCGGCAAGTCGAACTTATGGAGGGGCGAATCGTCTACGATGGACCGTTCGAGATGCGCCCCGACTATACGTTCGCACCGATTACGAGCGAAAAAGGGGAACACAATTTATTTCACATACCGAATTTAAAACGAAAAGAATTCGAACTCGCAGCGAGTGACTTGACCGTCGCCGAGGGAGAGGTCGTCGCCATCCTCGGTCGTAACGGGAGCGGCAAATCGACATGGCTCAGGAGTCTCGCCCGGAACCATCGCGACGTCGGGCTCGTCCCGCAATCGCCGGCACACCTGTTCGTCACGAGCGAGGTGGCGCACGAGCTCGCGTACGGACACGATCACCCGATTGAAGACGTGTTGACGCGGCTCGGTCTCGAGCGATTACATGACGCCCATCCGCTCTCGCTCAGTCACGGACAAAAGCGCCGACTCGCGATTGGCGTGATGTTGCTCTCTGGGAAACGACTCATCGCGTTCGATGAACCGACCGCCGGACAAGACGAGGCGTCGCTCGGTGCGCTTTATGACTTGATGGAAGAACGGGCACGTGACGGTCAGGCCGTGCTGTTCGTGACGCACGACCTCAACTTCGCCCGGGCTGCGAATACGTATTATTTGATGCACGACGGGAAGTTGAACGGTCCGTATGACGCATCGCTTTGGGAGCAGCCGGAACTCCTTCAGGCTCATGGGTTATGGATGGAGGGGATGGGATGACGTTTCATGAGATGAACCCGACGCTCAAGTTTTTGACCGTGACGTGCCTCATGTTCGGTCTCGCCTTCATGTACAACCCATGGACCCCGCTGCTCGTCTTTACCGGCACGCTCCTCCTGCAAACACTGTTCGCCGACGTGAGCTGGCGGCGGTGGGGACTGTTCATGATCCCGTTTCTATTGACCGCGATCGGGACACTCTGGACGACGCTCGTCTTCGGAAGAGAGGCGGGTGGGGCGGTCGTGTTCACGCTGTTCGGCAACGACGTGACGGAAGAGAACGTGCGCCTTGCCGTGACGCTCGCCTTGCGCGTCTTGGCGTTCACGGCACTCTCACTGTTGTTTACGCTGACGACGGACCCGAAGCGTTTCGTCTACAGCTTGATGCAACAAGGCAAGCTATCACCGAAGATCGCCTATAGCGTCTTCGTCGGATTTCGGTTCTTTCCGATTTTAAAGAGCGAACTGATCCAGCTCTATGAGACGCACGCGCTCCGGGGCGTCCGGCTCGAGACGCGACTCGACCACGTCCGACATGTCCCGAAGCTATTGATTCCGCTCCTGGCCGGTTCGATCCGCCAAGCCGAACGGATCGCCTTCTCGATGGAGGCGCGCGGGTTCACGGGGGAACGCCGCAGCACGTACGAGGTCGTCCCCGTCACGCGGAACGATTTCGTCTTGGCCGCATGTTTAGTCCTCTTGTTCGTCGTGAGTATGTGGGTGGGGATCCGTTAAAAAAAACAGGACGACTCACTCGGAGTCGTCCTGTTTCGTTTCTTTGACGATACGGAACTTCGGTTTGATTGATTCGTTGTTGAACGGCTCGAGCACGGTGTTCTCGTTGGCCATTCGAATCTGTTGCGGTTCACCTTTGGCGGTCGTCCCGATACAGAACATGTTCGCCTCGTGGTCGGCGAAGAGCGTCTTATACGCGGTCGCGTGATGCATGAGCCGACCGGGCGATCCCCAGCCGACGATGACCATGCCCCTGCTCTGTTCGACCTCGTCGAGCGTCTCCTCGACGTAATGGAAGTTCGTCTCGTCGAGTTGAGACTCGACGTAAGGCAGATTGTCGTTTATGGCGAGCGTCGGGACGAGACTGATGACGCGCACTTCCCGAATCGGTTTGTCGAGATGGTTGCGCATGAGCATGTAAGCCCGTTGCGTCGTCGTCCCGGACAAGAACGCGTCACTCATTCGAGGGGAATAGATGATGACGGCGCAAATCACGCCATCGACGACATCGGTGAACTCATAGGAGCGCATATAGCGTTTCGTCTTGTCGTCATTGAAGACCGACTTGACTCGAATCGTCACTTCCTCGATTTGTGTATTCATATCGTTTCCTCACTTCAACTAAAGATCAACGGTCACGTCAGACTCGCGAACCATTCCAAGTAACGAATTGCGTAGCGTGCGACTTGCTGCTTCGTCGACTTCGCGTCACCGGGAAGGAGCGTGACTTCGTCTTGATACTGTTCATAGTAGGACATGACGTTGTCTACGTACTGTTCGCTGCGATTATACTCGAAGATGGCCGAACGGATCGATTCGGTCGAATCGGTCGATCGGCCGCCGTGTTCACTCAAGTAATACGCGGCCGCATGGGCCGAATCGATTAAGCTGTGTGGGTCGGCTTGTCCGTCATTGTTTCCGTCACGGCCGAGCCCGCCGTATTGCTCAATCAACGTCAAATCCGTCAAGTCGACCTCGTCCTCAGGGACGTCGCCTTTTTGGTCGTCCGTGTCATATTGCCAACCGAGCCAAGTCCGGGGCATGAACTGGAACGGACCGATCGCACCGACCGATGACCGCATCGAGGCACTGTTTGAAAAAATCGTCTCGACGCGATGGACGGCGGCGAGTAGGCGCCAATCGACGTCATACGTGTCCGCGGCGTCTTCATACACCGAGACATGATCCGACGGGACACCGTGATCTCCATAGTAGGCCCGGTAAAGGGCGTTGTTCACTTTGTCATCTTGACCGAACCAGCCGATTGCGACGAGGAACAACACTGTCACAAGCATGATACTGGTCAGTCGCAGCATCAATCGTTTCAAGATACCGCCTCCTAGCTTTCTAGACAATACCCGAATAGTGTAGCATATAGCTAACAGGAAGGACAGGAGTGGATATCGATGCTCGAACGAATCGTCTTTACCGTCATTCTCGCCTACTTATTGATCATTCAGCTGTTCAACGCCCGATTGATGAAATCGATGATCACGTCGCTCGGTCGGGGACGCGTCTACGAGGAGGCGATCAAGTCCGCATGGGGCTTGACGCTGTTGCTCGTCGCACTCGTGTTCTTGTTTGACGTGCCGGGTGATGCGGTTGGCCTTGCCTTCATGCCCGACGTGACCGATGCACGGGCGTGGAACTATTTCGTCTTTAGCTGTGTCCTCATGGGCGGCCTCTTCGTCTTCTATTTGTCCGTCTTGACGTCGGCGCGGCTTCGGGCACGGCTTCGTCCGCACTATGAGCTTGAGATTGAAAAAGTGTTGTTGCCACGGACAAAGGAAGAGGCACAGGCTTGGAAAGCCGTCTCGGTCACGGCCGGGATCACGGAAGAGTTTATCTTCCGCGGCGTCTTGATTTATACGCTCGCGCTCTATGTCGACCTCTCGGACGGATCGCTCGCCTTAGCGAGCGGCGCCTTGTTCGGTCTCGCCCATGCGTATCAAGGCGTCCGTGGTGTCATCGTGACTGGCGCCGTCGGCTTCGTGTTCGGCTACTTGTTCCTCGCGACAGGTTTACTTTGGCCGGTCATGGTCTTGCATGTGTTACTGGATCTGATTGCTGGCCCGATTCACGTCGCCGAGCCAAAAAATTCGTGACGGCGGCCTCGTAGGCGTCTCGGTCTTTTAAGATGCAGTTCGTATGCTCGGCATCGTGGATAAGCGCGAGCTCGTTGCGCCGGTTGAGGGCGTTCATTTCGATGGACATCCACGTCGGGACGAAATCGTCGCGCGTCCCGTGGACGAACAACACCGGGGCGCTCGTCTCGGCGAGCGAACGCTTCGGACTGACTTGGTGCATCAAAAACCCGGCCCGGCTCCAAAGGAAATAGTTGATTCCGGGGAGCAATAAGTCGCCTGGCAGCCGATGTAGGTTGTTCAATTGATGACGCATCAGTTGGCGCATGTCATCGAACGGACACTCGGCAATCAAGAAATCGACATCCGTGAGCGGTCCCGCCTGTAAGATGGTCGCCGCACCCATCGATACGCCGTGAAGGCCGACCTCATCGACCGTCTCATGGGTCCGGAGCCAATCGACCCAGTCGACGATATCGTGTTTCTCGTGATACCCGTACGAGGCGTAGACGCCCTCGGACTCCCCGTGTGATCGCAAGTCGACGGCGAGCAGGTTATACCCGAGCCGGTGGAACATGGCCAAGTGCGGTGCCATGAAACTGTGCGAAGCCGTGTAGCCGTGGACGAAGACGATCCATTTTTTTGCCTCGCCGTTCCGGTAAACCCGGCCGTAAAGGCGATAGCCGTCCCGAGATTGGAGCGAGACGTGTTCGAACGGCACATCGTGATAGAACGATTGATCTTCGGTCGTGTACGGGGCGAGCAGCATTTCCGGTGTCTTCCGTTTCCCTCGTGTCATCCGTTTGAAGGCGTAATAACTGATGGCATAGTAGCCGGTGAACAGTGTCGCGAGCCCGTATTTCCATTTAGCTTGCATGAACATCGCTCCTTTCTCCATCATTGTACCCGAAACGTGACGTTTCGTTCACGTACGAGTTGCGTCTCCGGGCGCAAACGTGACGATTCCGCGACCGTTCCGGTAAAAGACGTTCATTGCACGCTGCACGGATGGGGATTATGCTTAGCCGGTAGAAGAAAAGGAGGGCTCCGTGTGACGCGTGAGGGGATGTATCGGCTGATTCAAGCGTGTGTGGAAGGGGACATCGATTATGTGACGGAGGAGGGCATCTCGATCATCCAGCGCGGCGAACATGGGACGAATCAGCTGTCACCCGTACTCGATGCCTTGATGGACCGATATTTGGACGGGGCAGGGCGCGACATGCAACTATCGGTCCGGTCGCTCGCCACCGCTTCGGGCGTGGGACCGGACGAGACGGTGCGTGCGCTTCTCGCCCTCACGGACGTGTATCTCGTTTCGAACCACATCGAAGAACGGCTGCTCACGGTTCGTCACATCGAGCTCGACTCGTCGAAAGGGATGACTGTGCACGTGACGCTCTGTGCCTGGTTGGCGTTTCATCTGGAGATGGTTCGAGAAGCGGCCCAGCTCCGGGTCGGTACATGACGAAAGGGAGTGGCGATGTTGCCACTCCCTTTTTAAACTGGATTCAACTGTCCGTCACGCAAGCGGAGGACGCGGTCGCACACGTCGAGCATCCGTTCGTCGTGCGTGATGACGATGACCCGTTTGTGGCGTTCATGAGCCGCCTCGGCCAGGCGTTCCATGACGAGACGGCCGTTCGGGTAGTCGAGGCTCGCCGTCGGTTCGTCGGCCAAGATGAGTTTCGGATCGTTGATGAGGGCACGGGCGACGGCGACCCGTTGCCGCTCCCCTCCGGATAGCCGGTTCGGTAACTCGTTTGAGCGATGGCCTAACCCGAGGTCCATCAGGAGGGCCATCGCGTCGCCTTCGGTCTCGCTTTCGGCTTGGACGAGTTCAAGCTGCTCTCGCACCGTCAAATACGGGACGAGTTGCGCGTCCTGAAACACGAATCCGATCTCGTTCAACCGCAACTTCCGCCGGGTTTCCTCGTCGAGCGAGAAGACGTCGACCGTGTCGAACGACAGACTGCCCGCATCTGGACGCTTCAACAAGCCGAGGATTTGCAGCAACGTACTCTTGCCGCTGCCGCTCGGCCCGATAATCCCGATGCACTCACCCGGTGAGACGGTCAAGTCGACACCGGTTAAAATCGGTTGCTCATAGGCGTGATGAATGTTGGTTAACTTCATTTGATGCGACCTCCTAACGCGTCGGCAGCATCGAGCCGACGAAGTGTCTGTAACGGTAACACCGTACCGAGTAACGAGATGATGAGGAAGAGGGTGCTATAAAATGCCACGTTCGACCATTCGAACTGGAACGGGACCGCTTCGGGTACGACACGCGTCATAAGCAAGGTCACGAGCATCGCGATGGTACTCGCTGCAACGACCGTGACGAGCACTTGCCAGACAAGCGCCGCACCGATCGTCCGTGACCGAATCCCGATCGCTTTCAAGATGCCGAGTTGCGGTAGTTTCTGTAACGTCACCATATAAAAGAATGCGGTCAGGATGAACGCCCCGATGATGAGGAGGAACGCACGCATCATATCGAACGTCCCTTGCTCGGCGGAATAACCGGGCACAGATTCGATGATATCTTGTTTCGAATGACGAGTGAGCGATGTGACCTCGTCTCCGAGCCAAGCCGAGACGTAAGTCGGCCCGCCCGCGGTCTGTTGATACGTGTCCCACGTCTCCATCGTCGTCCAGACGACGGGGCCGTGGCTGAATCGTCCGTCTGTCACACCGATAATCGTGAAACGGTACCCACTGACGAAGTCCTCGACCGTATCGCCGACCGCATACGTCTGTAAAAAGCTAGGGTCGACGAGCACTTCTCCGACAGAAAGATCGAGTGTCGGCCCGATGGTCGAGTCTGTCGGCAAGGCGAACAACGTCGCATCTTGCTTCGTTCCGTTCACGAACGTGAGCGGTTTCACGGCGAGCGGGGTCACCGCGTCGATTGGCGTCTCTTCGATGAATGAACGCGTCAACTGTCCGTCCGCGTCGTCTGTCAGTTGGAACGTGTCAATGTCGAGTTCGCGCACGCTTGCCCCGTTGTCATAGGCGAGCCCGTCCGCGAGCCCGGTGATTAGTGTCGTCAACAAGACGATTGCGAGTGTGATCAGGAGGATGAGTCCGTACTGACCACGTTTTCGCCACATTTCTTTTAGTCCGAGTGTCATTATAAAAAGCCTCCTTCATGTCGATGAAGGAAGCATACCGAACGAATATGAACGGAACATGAACACGTCACAGTTGAATCGTGAACGTCGTCCCCGATCCGGGCGTGGACTCGACTTGAATCGTGCCGCCGTGCAAGCTGACGATGTCGTGGACGATCGAGAGTCCGAGCCCGGTCCCGGCCGTCCCACGTGACGCGTCACCTTGGAAGAAACGTTCGAACAGGTGTGCCCGCGTCACGTCATCCATCCCGTGCCCATCGTCTGAGACGATGATTGTGACACGTTCGTCTCGTTTCAACTTGATTCGGATGGTCCCGCCTTCGCGCGAGGCGTGAATCGCGTTTTGAAGCAAATTCATCCACACTTGCGCCAGCAAGATGGGGTCACCTTTCACTGTCATGTCGTCGAGGTCGGTGACGACGGCGATCCCTTTTTGGTCGAGTTGGAACGAGAGCCCGCGAATCACGTCTTCGATTGACGTGGTGAGCAGAACATCTTGCTCGAGCGAGATGTCGGCCTCGTCGAGCCTGGCGAGCAGGAGCAGTTGTCTTGTCAACGACGACAGCCGCGTCGTTTCGTCACGGATGATTTCAGCGTACGGTCGGGCCTTCTCGTCGGTCAACTCGACGAGCGTCGAGGCGTAGCCGGTTAACGACGTGAGCGGGGACTGGAACTCGTGCGAGACGTTGGAGACGAAACGTCGTCTTGCTTGTTCGGACGTCTCAATCGTCCGGGCCATCTCGTCAAACCGGCGAGCGAGGACGCCAATCTCGTCGGAACGCTCGAGCGGCAAGTCGCGCGGTGTCTTTCTAGAGGCGACCGATGCCGTCGCGTCGGTCAACGATTTGACGGGCTTGACGATCGAACGTGTCGCGACGGCGATCAAGAGAAATGCGAGTCCGGTCAAGAGGGCGAAGAACAACCCGACGAATAGATGCAACTCTCGGATTTGAGCCGATAAGTCCGGCCGTATAAAGACGGCGTCGACACCGTCCGGGCCCTCTAGTGGAAACCCGTACGTATTGACGACTTCATTGTCGAACAGTCCGAGCAAAAACAAATGGAACGGGTAGTCGCGCATCCCTTCATAGACGGTTCCTTCCCGTACCGAGGTGACGGTCCGCTCATCAATTGACTCGTCGCGGAACGAGCCACCGTACCGCATGACCCGACCGTCGGCTTTAACGACGTGGAGCTGATACCCGGTGCGGGCGAGGAACGTATAGAGGGCGGACTCGTCCTGGTCTGTATGATTCGAGAAGTAGCCGACGGCGGTGCTCGCCGCCTCGCTCGTCTTCTCACTATAGGTCGGTTGCCACCATGTATAGTACGCGACGTTGCTGACGAGCAGGGCGATCGCGCCGGAGAGAAGTAAAATCATAAACACGGTCAAGACGATGCGCGTATAAAGGGTCCTCATTCGATCACCTCGAACGTATAACCGACCCCGCGCACGGTCCGAATCGAGACGACGTCACTTCGTAAACGGGTCCGCAGCCGTTTGATGTGGACGTCCACGGTCCGGTCGTCGCCGTCGAAATCGAGCCCCCAGACGTGTTCGATCAGCTCTTCCCGGCTGAACACGCGGCTCGGGAAGGCGGCGAGCTGATAGAGCAGCTCGAACTCACGTTTCGGCAGATGGATCGTCTCGCCGGACAGCTCGACCCGATAGTGGCGTAAGTCGAGCGAAAGCGGGCCGGCGTGAATCGAGCTCGCGGCCGTCCGTTCGTATCGTTTCGAGATCGCCTGTAGACGGAACAACAGTTCATCCGGAATGAACGGTTTCGTCATATAGTCGTCGGCGCCGTGTTCGAACCCAATCCGTTTGTCGTCCCATTCACCGAGCGCGGTCAATAAGATGACAGGGATGTCGAGCGTCGCCTTCATCCGGCGGCACAGTTCCCGTCCATCCATACCCGGTAACAGGATATCGATGACGGCCGCGTCCGGCGGGTCGGCCATGAACGCTGCTTCGGCCGTAAACGGGTCCGTGACGAGCATCGTCCCGTGCCCGGCGCGGCGAAGGGTCTCGTCGACTAGACGGAGGATATGTTCATCGTCTTCAACAATCATAATCTGCATTGGTCTCGTCCTTTCTATCCGTACAAAAAACGGCAGCGGCCAACGCCGTTACCGTCTCATTCGTTGTCAAGTCGTGCCCAAGTTACCGTGAAGTGCGCGCATCGCTCGCAAGAAGGCGTCCTTGAAGTATTTGTCTTCTTGCGTCTCAAGTGTCTCAATCGCGGTCTTGTCCCCGGTGCTCGCCTTGACGAGCAAATTGATGAAAGCGCCCCAACGCTTCACGTGCTCTGGCTTCGGATGGTTCATCGCGGTCGTCAACGTGAACCAGTACGGCTTGTCCCGGCGCTGCAACGTGGCAATCAGTTGTTTCGCCGCTTTCGCCTCGTCCTCGGTCGGCAGTGTCGCCGTGGCGAACCAACCGATGAGCGAAGCGCTCATCGATTCAAGCGATTCGCGCAACGCCGGATCAATCGCTTGGCGGCCGAAATCGGTCAAGTTGACGAAGACGAGCCGGTCTTTCAAGTCCATATGGGTGATCCACCCGCTCGCCGCTTTTAGTTTTTCTTTGTCTTTCGACTGGGCCTTGAACGTGAACCCGTTCTGTTTGCCGATATAAATCCGGAACTGCCCGCGGTCGACGTGCTTGTCGACTTTGAACTCGACGTCTTGCCCGACTTGATACGGCTGATTCTTCTTGTTCAGCGTCTGCCCTTTTTTCAGCTCGGGCCGGCGGACGATATAACGGAGTGCCTCCTGTTCGGTCCGGTCGTCGAGCGTCCATAGGTTGTGGGGCGTCACGTTCTTGAACCGGTGGCGCCGGACGTAAATGTATTGGTCGAGTGCGTCAATCGCATCGGCGACCGTACGCTTCCCTGATAAATAGTCGTCCGCGATGTCGCGTAACGTGAGCGATTCGAGACGGTCGATGTGACCGTTGTACGGGACGGTCCCGATCACGAACAAGGCCGTCGCGATCAGCTCGCTTTCTCGTGGGGTCAAAGGACGTTTAGCCATGGTGCACTTCCTCTCTACGGTCGTATACGTCTAGTATAGCAAAAACCGTTTTCTTCATGTAGATTGAATGAACCGAATGGAAAATTTGTACAGGCTGACAGGATTTCGGCGCATTTCTCCGAATATTTGTTAAGATAGAGTTAACAATGGGATGTGGAGACGAGGTGATGAGATGAAGCTGTCGATTGAGTCTGGCGACTATATCGTCTTAATCGAGATCAATAAAGAAGTGTTGAAGTGTACGTCACTCGAAGAGGCAACGTTCGCAGAGCGGGACCGCTATGAACTCGTCGGCCGGATGAGCGAGCGGTTGCCTGCCGAAGTGATCGTCCCGTCCGTCATCGACTATATCCGGTTCGGAAGCGGGTACATCGGGGACACGATCATCTGGAACAAAGAGACGGAATCGTTCTTCTGCCAACAGTTCGAGACGATTGACGGGTCGCCTCTCGGAGAGGACTTGGAAGGGTTCACCCCGGACCCGTATCGTACGGAGCTGGCGCGGTATTATACGTATTTGACGATTGGAAAAATCGTCGACTTCGAGATGGAGCATCCCGACAAACTTGACTATTGGTGAGCTGTCGGAAAAATGTCATACTCTTTTTTTATGAAAAAAGGGAAATCGTATCGTAAATTTGAGATAATGGTCCCATCTTATGAAGTGTGAATGGAGCGTAAGGCGATGAAGAAAATGATTTTACTGACGGCGTTGGCATTACTCGTCCCGACGACAGCCGGGGCCGCCAAACCTGTCATCTTGGAGAAACACGGCTACGTCGTCGCGGAGCCGCGCGTCGGAAACCAATATTACATCAAACAGACCGGGACCGACTTGACGTGGAACACGACGAGAGGGTCGGGCGATATCGTCGTCGCGCTCATCGACTCATCGGCCGACCGTAGCCATCGGGAGCTGTTGAACGTGCCGCGTGTCGTCAACTCGATGAAAGGGCCGTATAGTGTCGACTATCACGGTACGCACACGGCCGGCATCATGTCAGGCCTTCACAACAAGTACGGTATCGCCGGTCTCGCCCCGAACGTCCGCTATCACTTCTATAACGTCTTTTATGGGAGAAACTCAGAGTTCACGGATTCCTGGACCGTCGCCAAAGCCGTCGATACGGCGGTCGCGAAAGGGGCGACGATCATCAACTTGTCGCTCGGCGGCCAAGACTACGACCGGGTACTGGCCGATTCGATTAAACGGGCCCGGGCGAAAGGTGTCGTCATCGTCGCCTCGTCTGGCAATGACGGCGCGACGAAAGTCTCGTTCCCGGCCAATATGAAAGAAGTCATCGCCGTCGGTGCCGTCGATTCGAGACATCGGCTCGCCGCGTTCTCGAACATGGACAGCCAAGTGAAGGTCGTCGCACCGGGTGTGAACGTCCTATCGCTCGGCTTGAAGAATAGTTTTATCTTTATGGATGGGACGTCGATGGCCGCGCCGATGGTGACGTCGGGAATCGCGCTCGTCAAATCGGTCAACCCGTTTCTGACACCGACCGACATCGACGGGTTGATTCAAAAGATGCCGCGCGTGAGCGGGAAGTCGTATACGGAACTGAACACGAAACGGTTGCTTGATGCGACCCCGCGCCCGGTGAGCGTGTCTGCTCCGGCGACATTGACGAATCGATACGTCCAAGAAGCCAAACTCTCCGTCATGAACCGCCCGAACTTGAAGACGACGTACACGCTCTATCAAGGCACGCGCAAAGTGAAGACGCTCCCGGCGAACGGGGGAGCGTTCACGATGTACGCCGGCGGCGACTGGTTGCCGAGTGGTCAATATCGGCTAACGGCCGTCGTGACGGATGGAAAGTATAAGCGCACGTCGAGCCGAAACGTCACGTATGTCAATCCAGTTAAAACGAATGTGACGGTGAAGGCGACCGACGAGGCGACGTTCTCGGTGACGACGACACGTAAAGGCACGGTCACCATTCTCGACGCGAGCGGCAAGACCGTGTACGAAGCGCTCCATGTTCCGGGCACGTTCCCGGTCCGCGGCGATACGACCAATAAATTGACGGTCATCCTGAAACCGACCGACCTCACCGAACGCATCGTCTCGACGACGTTCACACCGCCACCACCAGAAGAGGCGACGGAAACGATTGAAGCAACATAAAAAACCACCACCTGGTCCGACACGTCGCACTTGGTGGTGGTTTCATATATTAGTCGATGGTAATGGGCTCACCAATCCAACGAATGCTCGCTTCTAGCACGTTCCCGTTATCATCGATATGTTCAAAACTTAACTTCCCGTCGGCGATGATGTCGCACAAGCCGGCGCGGACGAGATCGCTCCAAGCACGACGCGTCTGAATCGATGCATCATACATCGGAATCGATTCAGGGAAACGTTCATGGAGATGGGCCAAGTTGTGATGATCGAAATGATACGGCCGCTTAGACATCTCATTCGGTGCTTTAATGTCGAACGGCTCGAACCCTTGGACGAGTCGATTTTTACGATAGAAGGCGAAGACGCCGTTGTTCAGGTGGAGCGCTTTAATGTCATCGATTTCAATCACATAGGTCAGCCGTTGAATCCAACCGTTCTTTGCATCTTGACGCATCAAAATCCCTCCTTGTTCAATGGAACACGCCTTATTTTAGCGCTGACGGCCATGAAAATCAAGTTCAGGTTGTCGGTTGTCAACGAGACGTTTATCGGCTACAATGATTGAGGTGACTATGAGGTCTGGACAATCGCGGGGCGCAAGCTTTGAGGAAAGTCCATGCTCGCACAGCCTGTGATGGCTGTAGTGATCGTGCTACACGAAACGATAAGTGTAGGCAACGCAAGTTGACGGCAGAAGAAGCACCTAAGTCCTCGGATATGGTGCAAGCTTCTTGAAAGTGCCACAGTGACGGAGTCTGTCCGGAAACGGTCAGAGTGGAACGAGGTAAACCCCACGAGCGAGAAACCCAAACTATGGTAGGGGAACTTCCCGACTGGAACCGAACGGGACGGAAGGCGCCAAACGGCGCAGATAGATGATTGTCACTCCATCGTGCCAGGGAGACCGCTACGAGCACCGGAGTACAGAACATGGCTTACAGGGCAGCATAGTCTCTCATTAAACATCGACCAGGAGTTCAAGCAATCCTACTTGAGCTCCTTTTTACTTGACCATTTTAGGACGAACACATAGAAAGTAGGGATACGATGGCAAAACGTAAATTAATCGCCACCGCAGCGATGGGAATTGAGGCGCTCGTCGCCAAAGAAGTGCGCGACCTCGGCTACACGTGCGAAGTCGAGAACGGACGCGTCTATATCGACGCGGAGATGGAAGACATTCCACGCTTGAACTTGTGGCTCCGGACGGCCGACCGCGTCAAGCTCGTCGTCGCTGAGTTCAGAGCGACGACGTTCACGGAGCTGTTCGACGGTGTCGTCGAATTGCCGTGGACCGACCTCATGCCGTGGGACGCTCGCTTCATCGTCGACGGCCGCTCGGTCAAATCGAAGCTGTTCTCGATCCGTGACTGTCAAAAGATCACAGAGAAGGCGATTGTCGACGCGATGCAACGCGGTTATGACAAACCGGGCGAGTGGCTCCCGAAGACGGGCGCCTATTACCCGATCGAAGTCGCCTTATTGAAAGATGTGGCGACGATCACGATTGACACGTCAGGGGATGCGCTCCACCGTCGGGGTTACCGTGAGCTCCACTCCCAGGCACCGCTCAAGGAAACGATGGCCGCGGCGATGATTCAGCTGACGAACTGGAAGCCGGACATGCCGTTCTATGACGTCTTCACCGGTTCGGGGACGCTCGCGATCGAAGCGGCGCTCATCGGCCGCAACATCGCACCGGGCCTCAACCGTGAGTTCTGCTCACAAGACTGGCCGTGCGTGCCGAAGAAGGCCTGGTACGAGGCGATTAACGAGGCGAACGAAAAAGCCGAGTGGGACAAACCGCTCAAAATCTACGGCATCGACCTTGACCCGCGTATGGTCAAGCTCGCCAAAGACAACGCGGAGCTCGCCGACGTCCGTGACGCCATCACGTTCGTCCACAGTGACGCGGCCGCGTTGAAGCCGAAAGAAGAGTACGGTGTCATCATCGGGAACCCGCCTTACGGTGAGCGTCTGCAAACCGAGGACGAGATTATCGACCTGTACGAGCGGATCGGCCGTCAGTTTGATAAGTATCCGGGCTATAGCGTCTACATGTTGACGAGCTATGAGGACTTCGAGAAGGCGTACGGCCGCCCGGCGACGAAACGCCGCAAGCTGTATAACGGGAATATCGAGACGCAGTACTATCAATACTTCGGGAAGCGTCCGCCGAGACGTCCGGTCGAAGCGGCCACAGAAGAGTAATAAAAAAACCGCCACATGGGCGGTTCGAGACCGTCGACACGTCGACGGTCTTTTTTGTATGTGAGACAGGACGGACGTCAACCCTGTAAATAGAGCGCTAACATCGATTCGACCCAGTCGAGCTCGTCACCGTCGTACACAAGGTTCCCGTTCGCGATCAATTGCGCCATGCCATGGACCGTACTCCACATGAGGACGATCTTGTCCGGATAGTCAGACGTGTCGTTCGGTGTCGTAGCCAAATAGTTGAGCGCACACCTCCGGAACACGTTGAACGCTTCGACCGAAGAATCAATGGCCGCGGGTCCGATTTTGATGGGGACGGCTTGGTCAGAGGAGAAGATGAAGTACCGGTATGCCGGATGCTCGACTTGTCGTTGCCAGGAAGTGCGGCCACGCTCTATGCACAGACGTCGTCGAGCGGACGACATGTCGATGTGTTGGTCAACAATGCCGGTTTCGGTGACTATGGTGATTTTACAGAGACGGACGTGCAAAAGAATCACGATATGTTGCAAGTGAATATCGTCACGTTTGAGTATTGCGGATACAGAGAGCCACTAGTGCGGACTTGTGAGCCACCGAATGCGGACGACTGAGCCACCAAATGCGGATACTGAGCCAGTCAATATGAAGAAAAAGGCCATCG
>NZ_JACSMC010000028.1:0-38232 GCF_018618435.1 Exiguobacterium sp. s150
CCTCATCTGAAGGCTTGAGCAAAACAGAAATGGACTGCGCTCGCACAAGCACTTCAGAATCCCACTGCTTTAGCTGTGGGAGTGTCAAAAGGAATCTTTATCTTTAAGCGTCTGTCTCGCCTTCGCCAAAATGTCGGCTTTGACGTCGTCATCACGGCCTTGCCAGTTCCGGAGCATCATCTTCATCCGTTGGTTGTCCTTGAAGCGATCCTGATGTTTGTCGATGAAGTGCCAATACAGGGCGTTGAACGGACAGGCGTCTTCCTCGGTCGTGTGTTTCGGGTTATATTTGCAGCCTTTACAGTAGTCGCTCATCCGATCGATATACTTGCCCGAGGCGATATACGGTTTCGTCGCAAGCTTGCCGCCGTCCGCGTGGAGCGCCATTCCGAGCACGTTCGGCAAGACGACCCAGTCGTAAGCGTCGATATACATCTCATTGAACCAGTCACTCGTCTGTTGTGGTGAAATCTCGAACAGCGTCGCGAAGTTGCCGAGCACCATGAGCCGTTGGATGTGGTGGTTATGGGCCCGCTTGATGACCGGCTTCACGCTTTGATGGATACAGTGCATGTCCGTCTTCGCGTCCCAGAACGAGTCGGGCAAGTCGCGTTCGTGCTTGAACGTGTTGACCGACTCGTAACCGGGCATCGACGTCACATAGACGGCCCGCATGTACTCCCGCCAGCCAAGGATTTGTCGGACGAACCCTTCGATTGAGGCGAGCGGCGCGTCCGACGCGCACGCGGCCTCGACGACTTCGTGCGGTGTTAGGAGTCCGATATTGATGGCTGCTGACAACAGGCTGTGCGACATCTCTTGATTGTCCGCCAGCATCGCGTCCTGATACGGACCGAACGTCTCGAGACGTTCCTCGATGAAACGCTTCAACGCACGTCGGGCCTCACTGCGCGTCACCGGCCAGACGAACGGCGTGATGTCCCCCGGGTTGTCCTTAAAATCGCGCTCGACTTTTTTGATCACGTCTTTCGTGACGGCGTCCGGGCGGAAATGAATCGGTGCTGGGAACGTCAGCCCGGCTTTCGGGGGTTTGCGGTTATCCGCATCGAACGACCATTTCCCGCCCCGGGGTTTCCCATCCTCGAGCAGTACGTCAAAGCGTTTGCGCATCTGGCGGTAAAAGCGGTCCATCCGCCACGGCTCACTGCCAATCGTGTCGATGGCCTCTTCCTTCGTCAAATAGAAGAGCGGCACGTCTGTGTGTTCGACGAGCGTATGCTTCTTCCCGAACTGCTTCAACTTCTTCTCCATCGCGGCGTCGGTGACGGCCGTGTAATGGATCTCTGCCGGGTCGTATCGTTTGAAGTGGTCGTCCCATGCGTCTTGGAACGAGTCGGCCTCGTGATAGTCGACGGTGAAGCCTTTATCGCGTAATTCGTCCGCAAAGTGACGCATCGCCGAGAAGACGAGGACGAGCTTTTGTTTATGGTACGTCCGCCACATCGCCCGTGATGTCGCCTCGATCATGACGATGACATCATCGTCTTCGATATGATTGAACAATTCGAGCTCGTGTGACAGTTGATTGCCGAAAATCCAAAAGGAACGCATTTATATCCACCTCTACTCTGTACGCATGCTGTTAGAACGTGATTCTGAATTCTTCATTCCGACATACAAAACGAACGAGTTCTTGATTATCAAGTTGTCTTTGATCCACATCTCGAACCGAATACGAAAATCTAATTTTTCGATGGAGGTGTTTTCCTTCACGATGCTTAGACAAGAATACTGCCTTTTCCTCTTCATCCCAAACGTCTCGTTGTTTATGCAAGATGCTACATAACAAACAATCAAATGATTCTAGCTGATACGTTGCGAGAAAGGCTGGCTGATTCTGAATGTGCAACAACGCGAACACTTTTTCATCAGCACTGAGCAGACGGCGCACATTGTACACACCCTTTTCTTCATCGCTGAATAGACGAACATCAGGAACCCCATCTTCTAAAAGTACAAAAGCTAATAGATGTAATACTCTTTCTCTTAAATCTTTTTTCTGTTGTGATAACGCATGAAAGATTTCGTCTGGTGAAGCGGCCCTCTCAACCTCATGTTGAATCATTTTGTTCGTTTGGTTCAAATAGACATTCAATAATCGAAACTTGAGAAATGCCTGTGCTGACTGATCCATTGTGGTTGTTAAGATATCATAGATCATCTCAAACGAAAGAACGCGCACTTGAACATTCTCAGACAGTCTTTCGAACAGAGGCTGGTGTAAATCGCGATATCGCTCCATCGTCATACCTTGATTTCCGGCCGTTTCTGCAAGAATAGTTTCCGGGATATAGAGAACAGCATTGATTGCAACCAACTCGTCGATAAAGAGATTCATATCTTCAGGGTGTTCTCGCGCGATTTTGGCTAATCGAGTCAAAATCATGGTGTCGAACAGACACGCTTGTTGAAGAGAAGTCGGTGGGGCATACCTTCTATCGATAAAAGGATTAATTGAAGTGATTAACGAATCATACAGTTCACTCATCGAAAGTCACCACTTCTCCTGCTGCAACTCGACAAGACGTTTCATGTGTTTCGTATAAACCGTTTCAAGACTTTCTAAATCCGTTTCTCTAAGCATTGGATTGATTCGTTGTTGTTGGAGCATACGATTGATTTCGTTCAGTTTAATTGCAAGCGTAGGGTTGAATAAAGAATGGTCGATATCACTAGGCAGTTGATTACGATAGTCATAATCGATTGCATTCAATCCCTCTGTTTCATTAATTACACCATCTTGAGTCATTTTTATGACCAACGATTTATAAGGCACTTCAAAGATTGGTATGAGACGGATCACGTTCAACCGATAGTCGTCCTCTGGATAAAGCTCTTTGATTGATTCATATGACTCTTTCAAAACATGGCTGTTGATTAATAGTTCTGCAGCAAATAAGTTAGCTTTTCTTTCATTCTCATTTAAAACAGAGTCGTCAAAAAACGTTTGCGTGGTACTGTTTTTAATTTCTTCTTGTTCATACATGTAATGATAATACTCATGAGCCCACATAAAATTTTCGTAAACCCTTGGTTGCGACGTATTAATGTGAATATAAAAATTTCCGTTTCGATATGTGACTAATCCTCCGTAGTTTTGCTCTTCGCTCGGAAACAATAATACATGCGCGTGTTTCATTAACTCATTTTTGATGGCTTCGTGGGTCTTTAAACGAAATGACAAGCCTTTGTCTTTCGTGTTCTCTACTTTGCTGATTACTTCTGGCAGCAATCGTTTATTCTGTGTAATGACTTCTAACAGATTCTGCTGATTGATCATAAGATTACGATCGCTCCTTGTTTATTTGACTCAATCGTTCTAATACATCAATCATCGAGATGAAATCTTCAAGCATTTTCATCGTTTCATCAAGACGATGTTCATCTCCGTTCTTATGATAGCTAGCAGCCGCAACATTTATAAGATTGGACTCTAAATCAATCTGTTCGATTGTTTTTGGTGGCACAAACTGTTCATTATAGAAATAAAACGGTTCGTTGATTCGAAACAACCTGTTTATTTTTTGGACGTTTTTATTGATATCGCCGCTCCCTTTTAACAGGTCGTAATAGGTCGACTTCGTCATACCTGCTCGCTCATATACCCACTTCGGAGATTTTCCCGTCGCTTCAATGTAAAGCTTGATATTTCTACCGACCAATTGATTCAATTCATTTTGATTCATAATTTAATCCCCCTTTACTACCAATTCCTTAATTCCGATTAAAACAAACTAAATAATTAAAAATAAACATTTAATCTTAAATATGACCACTTAATCCATTTTAAGTTCGTTTTAACCGGAATATCAAGAAACTTTTTAATTGGAGGTCAATTTTTCTAGATTTCTTGCCCATAACATCCAGTTTGCGATTTTCAGTTATGCTACACTCGACTTACAAAAAAATCTAACGAGAGGACTGAGTCAATGGTCCAAAAACGTCTCCAAACATGGATTGACAGTCGATATGAGAACCCACGCGGCATCGTCGGCACGTATATCGGTGAGAAGATGGTCAGGCAACACCGGGTCGAAGTCGATTGGACGATTGAGCAACTTCAGATTCAACCAAACGACCGCATCCTCGACGTCGGTTGCGGGGCCGGCGACGCGCTGGCACAGATGCTGCGTGGCTATAATCACGTACATGTGACCGGGCTCGACCGTTCCCCGACCATCGTCCGCTCGGCGCTCCGACGAAATCGAACGGACGTGCAAGCCGGGCGAGCCAATGTCGTCGAAGGCAATCTCGGGACGCTCCCGTTTCCGGACGTGCAGTTCGACCGCGTCTTCAGCATTCACACCCTCTACTTTTGGGACGACGTGCCTGCGGTGCTTGACGAAATCGAATGTGTCCTCGCACCGGGCGGGTTGTTCGTCATCACGTACTGTGACGGGAAAGGTGACGGGACGTGGGACGGCATCGCATCCATCGTGCGGGAACAGTTGATTCCCGCCGCTTCTGCGCTCGGGTTCATTGACGTTCAAGAACGCCGAGGGCCTGACTCGCGTGACTATCATACGGTCGCCGTGACGGGACGAAAACCCGTCTAACGTCACCCCCGGCTCTTCCGGGTGACCGCGATCCCGCCGAACCCACTGATGATGGCGATATAAAAGCCTAAGTCATAAAACCAGCCGGTGTTGTTCACTTCATAGACGCGATACGTGTCGTTGAACAGCCCGAGAATCAAGGAAATCGGTGCGATCCAGCCGTGCCAAATGCCCCAAAAGAAACCGGCCGGATCGGTCGTGTACGTCCCGTCGCCCGGCACGCATCCACCTAGCACGATGCTCATACTCAAGATGATGGCCAATACTCCGATTCGTTTCATATGAATCCCTCCTATTATCGTTATTCCCCGTTTTCACTAAAAAGGCACTGACCGAAGTCAGCGCCACAATTGGACCGTGTTGGCGAACTCGATATCGGTCGCAATCTCGCCGTCGAGAGCGTGAAAGTCAAAGTCCTCGCCGTCGAGCCACTTTTGGAAATCGAAGATGACCGGATCGCGGTCGCCGCCAAGGGCGAACCACGTCTCGAGCGTCTCCGGGAAATAGGCCGCCGTATGGATTGTGCCGGCCCAACTCTTGTAGAGCTCCGAGAAGACACCCTTGTCCGAGTCGTTCATGAGCCGGAACGCGCTCTCGGCGTCTTGGACGATATGTTGATACATCTTGATCTCCATCATCCGGCGCGTCGAATCGTCGAGATGGTAGCGGTTCTCATGTTGCAACAACTCGAAGTGGTTCGTGCAGATGTTCGACTCGCGGACTTGAATGTCGCGCGGTGTCGCCTCGACGACACGCGTCTTTGATGACTTGTCATGCACGACATATGTGAACGAGCCACGGTGCGGAATCTCTTTCAATAAGTCGACCGCCTCCTCGACCGTCGCGCACGTCTCGAGAATCATCCGGCCAATCATTTGACAGACGAACCCGTCACCAGGACGCCGACGGTTGATGAAGTTATAACCCATGGCGAGCCCTTTCTCGTTCATGCCATCCATCCGTCCGGTGACGCGCGAGACGGGGCCGATGACGGCGTAACCATCGTCCGGCTGGAACACGTTGTAGCGACCATCGTACGTCATCGGATGATAGTCGTAATTGCGGACGAGGAAATTGTCGCCCGTTAAAATCGAACAGCCGCTGACCGGGTTGTTCACCCGGAAGTGCCCGAAATGTAAGAGCGTATCGGCGAGAGTCAATTCGAGTTCATCTTGGAGCCCGAGCAGTTCTTCCCAAATTTTCGGGGCGAACCGGTCGAACGCCTCTTTTGCCTCGCGCTCGTCAATCTCAAAACGTGGGACCCGGAGTTTCCATTGGTCGGTCCGGTTTTCGAGCAGTTTGCTTCGCTTTATATAGTTCCCTTGAAAGCGGCCAAAATCATAATGACTGCCGCGAAATTGTGTCAGTTCACTTGAGACGCGTTGCATGCAAAAACCTCCCTTGCGCCCATTATAGCGGACGCGTGGGAGGTCTGTCTGAGATGAACCTGTTTACAACTTGAGCTGTCGGCTCGGAGTCGCAAAATCAATGGGGGCGTATACAAAAACGGATGATTTGTCGAAAATCATCCGTTTCACTTCATTCATTTGTCGCATTCACGACTTCAAGTGGGATCGACACTTCCGTTTCCCCTTCTTCAGCGATATGGAAGAGCGGGAGTGTCTCTGGCACGAACAAGTCCGGGTTCAAATCGACTTGATACACGTACGTTCGGACGTCCCCTTCACGCTCGGCCGTCAGTTCACCGAACGGGATCGGGACACGATTGCCATCGACTTCGTAACTGATGACCGTCGTCGGTTCGAGACGACGGTCTTCGAGCATGCGAATCGTGAACAACATCGTCGAGCTGTTCGCGCGTTCTAGAGAGACGGCGATCGCCTCGGACTGCCCGGCTCGCTTATCAATCAATTGTTCATCGACATTTTGTTCGTAGACGATGTTCTCCTCGGTCGCTTGTTCGCTTTGCATCTGCTGACAACCTACGACAATCATCAAGCCGAGCACAAAAGCGATGGCCAACACGCGCATGTTACTCCCCCCTTACTTCAGGGCGAAAGTTAGTTCCGCTTCACAAGCGACTTCTCCATCGACAGTCGCCACGGCCCGGCCTTTTCCAATCGGGCCACGCACTTTCAAAATCTCGACTTCAAGGCGCAATTGATCGCCTGGAACGACTTGACGTTTAAAGCGACATCCGTCGATTCCAGCGAAGAAAGCGAGCTTACCACGGTTCGCTTCTTGTTTGAGCATCGCGAATGCACCGACTTGTGCGAGCGCCTCGACAATCAAGACGCCTGGCATGACGTTATAGTCTGGAAAATGTCCGTTGAAGAACTCTTCGTTCGCCGTCACGTTTTTTAGTCCAACGGCCCGCTTGCCTTCTTCGACCTCAAGAATACGGTCGATGAGCAAGAACGGATACCGATGTGGGATTACTTCTTTAATCTGTTCAATCGTATACATGGTTCCACCACCCTTATGAGGTTAGCCAAAAATCGGTGATATGGCGCCACGTGTCGATGTTGAACACGTCCCTCCACTCGCCGCCGCCAATGACGCTGTACCCGATAATGGCACCAATCGCGAGCATCGCGACAGCCAATATGAGGACAACGATGACACGCAGCAAGATTGGGAAACGGCGGTTGTTCGACAGACGCTTCCGCTCTGTCCGCTGTTTCGACTCTTTTTCCTCCGAGCCCTTTTGTTCTTCGTTCGCCACGTCCATTCATCCTTTCAGCTCATCTGATTATAACATATTAGTACCAGGTAATAAAACCGTTGTATGAGTTCTCTTTTAGTGTAACGTATCTAGAAAACCCGAACAAGCGCCCCGTCCTAAAGACGGGAAATGAAAAAAGGATGTTGCTTTCATAGAAGGATATGCTACCGTGAGAGTATTCATTTATGAGGAGGTATTATTCTATGTGGAAAGAGTTTAAAGAGTTCGCCATGCGTGGCAACATCGTTGACCTTGCCGTCGCCTTCATTCTCGGGGCCGCCTTCACGGCCATCGTCAACTCGCTCGTCAACGACATCTTCATGCCACTTCTCGGCATCTTGATTGGCGGCATCAACTTCTCAGACTTATCGATGAGCGTGCTCGACGTCGAGGTCGCTTACGGCAACTTCATTCAAGAGATCGTCACGTTCTTACTGATCGCCTTCGCCTTGTTCATGATGGTGAAAGTAATCAACCGTTTGAAGCGAGAAAAAGCCGTCGAAGAGACGCCGGAACCAGAACTGTCACGTGAGGAACAACTCCTCTCTGAGATTCGTGATTTGTTGAAAGAACGCTCATGACGAAAAGCCTGAACCCATGACGGGTCAGGCTTTTTTGTCGAGCAACCGCACGACCCGACCGACGGCGTTCGTCAACAGCGTTGGCGCCTCACACATCGCCTCCTCGAGCGTCATCACCCGGGAAACGATAGGGAACACCGCTTCGATGCCGACGTCCGGGACGGCGACCACTTCCGTCTGTCCGGTGAATACGAGCGTCGGAACGCCGTGTGCGTGGGCGATTTGAGCGAGTCCATACGGGGCTTTCCCATACAGCGACTGCTGATCAAACGTCCCTTCTCCCGTGATAAGCCAGTCGGCGTCGTGTACGTGCATCTCAAAGTTCGACCAACTTACGACTTCCTCGATTCCGCTCCTATACGTCGCCCCAAGCTGATAGAGGGCAAACCCGACTCCACCTGCCGCACCCGCACCCGGTCGTGTCGTCATATCGTGCGTGAAACAGCGGGCATACTTGGCAAGATATGCCTCATAGCGTCCGATGTCTCGTCTAGTCAACCCTTTTTGCGGGCCAAACACGACGGCTGCCCCATCGTCACCAAGTAGCGGATTCGTCACGTCCGAGGCGATGCGCCATTCCACTTCTCGCGCTTCCGGCATAAGGTTCGACCAATCGATGGATGCGACACGCTCGAGTTGATGAGGGAAAGTACCGAGTTCGTTTCCAACGTGATCGTAAAATCGGACTCCGAGCGCCTCAAGCAGACCTTTGCCCCCGTCGATGGTCGCACTCCCGCCAAGCCCGACCGTGATGTGCTTCGCCCCAAGTTCGAGCGCCGCCCGTATTTGCAGTCCGGTTCCGTACGTACTGTAACGCCATGGATCGCGCATCTCGACGAGCGTGAGCCCGGACGCCTCGGCGAGTTCGATGACTGCGTCTCGTGATGACTCGGACCAGCCAAAGCGTGCCCGTCGCATCCTACCGTCGAGCGCCGTGACGTCATGCGTCATCACGTCTCCATCTGGATGCGTCGCGAGCCAGGCATCGAGAAACCCTTCACCCCCGTCCGACATCGGTACGGTCACGACGTCATGTTCTTCGAGTGCTCGCGCCACGGCCGCATTTGCCTCGACGCTCGTGAGTGATCCTTTGAATGCATCCATTGCCACGACAATCTTCATGCCATCCCTCCTCCTCATAAGTGTAACGCAAAAACCGCCCCCCCGAGGAGAAGCGGCCTACGTTATGGGCGAAGTGACGTGACGAGTCCCATCATCTGGTCACTCATCGAGAGTGCCCGTGAGTTCATCTGATAAGCTCGTTGGGTGATCGTCATATCGGTCATCTCTCTCGTCAAATCGACGTTCGACGACTCGAGTGTCCCTTCAATCAAGAGGTTTCCGAGCGGACGGTCGACCTCGGTCTGAAAATCGGCCGAGTAGACGTTGTTCCCCATCGGGCGAAGTTCCGCCGTATTGCGGACCTCGACGATATCGAGACGTCCAAACTGTTGTTCGACCCCGTTCACGCTGGCGACGACGACGCCGTCTTGACGGACGCGATGGTTCGTCGCTTCGTTCGGCATCGTGATACGGTTGCCGTCATCACCGAGTATCGCGTTCCCGTTCACATCGACGAGCGTCGTCTCGGCACCGACCGACAGTTGCAGGTTGCCGTCCCGTGTCACGCCCGGACCGTTCGGCGTCTCGACGACGAAGAACTGTCGGCTCGCCTTCAAGAAGACGTCGAGCCCGCGCTCGGTCGCTCGAATCTGTCCGATATTGAACTGTTGCGAGATATCGGCGACATGCCCCCCGACGCCGATGCGAATCCCGTTCGGCGTGTCGCGCCCGACTTCGAACTCGGGACGCGGCTGGTTGTTGTACGCCTGTGACAAGAGCGACGCGAAGTGTCCTTGCTGGCGCTTGAACCCAATCGTGTCGACGTTCGCGATGTTATGGCCGGTCACGTCGAGCTGACGTTGCAGCTGCGTGAGCGAGTTGACCGAATTATAAATGGACTGCATACGTTTCCTCCTTATCGAACCCGAGCGATTTCGATGGCTCGCTCGGCACTCTTGTCATACGCTTGGACGACCTTTTGATTCGCCTCGAACTGACGATACGTCATCATGAGGTCGGCCATCGTCTGGTCGAGATTGACGTTCGCCTCCTCGATGAACCCTTGTTGGAACGTGACCGGCGCGAGTGCGGGTGCATCCCCGTTCACGCGGTAATCGTTCCCGACTTGCTCGAGCGTCGCCAAGTCATCGACTTGATAGGCACCGAGCGTCGCCACGTTCTCCCCGAGTGACGTGATTTGTCCGTCCGCAGACAGTGTGAACTCGCTCGACGGCAGCTGGATTCGCGCGCCGGCGTCCGACAAGACGTATCCACCGTCAGCTGAACGAAGGAATCGCTCCTCGTCGACTGCGAAACGGCCGTTCGTCGTGTAAAGCGTCTCACCGTTTTGTTCGACCGCGAACATCGGGGCACCGGTGAATGCGGCCGGCGCCTTCAAATAGACGTCCGTCGGGCTACCTGTTTCCGAGATGCTACCGGCTGAGAAACGCGGCATCGTCTCTTGAAGATACACACCGGTCGAGAGTGTCCCAACCTGACCTTGTACCCGTGAGCGTCCGTTGCCGGGGTTGCTCACTTGGGCGAGCAACATCTCAGGAAATGACCGAACGACCCCGTTCGATGCCTTGAATCCAGGCGTCCGCACGTTGCCGAGGTTGTTGCTTAAAATCTCTTGCTGGCGTTGCAGCGCGTTCATCGCACCGGCCGCCGTATATAGTCCGCGTAACATGATCGTCTTCCTTTCGTCCTCAAACGTGTTCTACTTTCTTTATCGTACCAAACGAAGGAATCATTCACCGTTTTTTGAAAAAAAGATGAAGAATAATTATGATTTATTTATGTTCGGTAGTAGATAATAAATAATATGATATAATTATTTTATAATCGTATTTCATGAAGGAGGAACGTGCCATGGCTCGTCGAGTTACAAATGACCGCTCTAAAGTCGTCGTGAGAAAAGTAGGCGGTTCAAAAGGCGTAACGTTACCAAAGGCGCTTTCTGCGGACATTGGAGATCAGTTTTACATTCAACAACATCATGACGGAACGATCATCCTTACGCCTTTAGAAAAACCAAAAATCCTGAAAAACGTATTTGCTGATGTGAATGAAGAGACGTATGCAGATTTATACGAGGTCATCCTTGAAGAAGTAGGCAAGGAAGCAGAGTAAACACATCACGTTTCTTTTGGAAGGAAGCTAAAAATATGTCATCTTCATTGAATAAATTACAGCGACCCCTCGTCGGAGAGATTGGCTATATCGATTTTGACCCAAGCGCGGGATCTGAAATTCAAAAACGGCGCCTCGCGATTGTGATTAGCCAAAATGATTTCAATCGAACTGGATTTTGCATCGTTTGCCCAATCACCCATACTGAAAGACCTTTGTTTGTTCGTATACCCGATGGATTACCAGTAGAAGGTTACATTAACGTCATTCAAGCCAAGTCAATCGACTGGAGGGCCCGACGGTGGAAACGAACGACGACGTGTCCAGTCGAAGCGTTAGAACAAGTTCAAGAAATTGTAGCCGTAGCCATTCTAGGTGAATGTTCGATCATTCGAACTTAGGTTTGCCTGAGATATACAAAAACGAGTTCGTCTCCGCTTGAGAGACGAACTCGTTTTACGATTCGACGATCGGCAATTCGACGACCATCGTCGTCCCTTTGCCCGATTCAGATTTTGCATAAATCGTTCCACCGTGAGATTCGACGATCTCTTTACAAATGGCGAGCCCAAGGCCGGTGCCTCCAATATTGCGGCTTGCTTCACTTTGTACGCGGTAAAACTTCTCAAACAAGCGTTTGGCATCCTCTTCTGATACGCCGATTCCTTCATCTTCGATGGCGACCCGGATGACGTCGTCATCGCATTCAACGTTGACGGTGATATTCCCACCGTCGGGTGAATATTTAATCGCATTGTTCAGGATATTCGAGAACACTTGACGAAGGCGAGCCGGATTCCCGGAAATTTGAAGCGACTCGTCACAGTCAAAGTGGAACATGTGCAGCTCCGTCGAGCCGGCATGTATCTCGAGCACATCTGACAACATCTCATATAGACTTTCGATTTTGAAATCTTGTTGGTCGGCGCCTGCTTCCATCTTCTGCACGTCAAGTAAATCCGTGACGAGCCGCTCGAGGCGCTTCGTCTCACTATTGATCATATTCAAGTAGCGTTTCCGCTTCTCCTCGTCGACGTGGCGCGTGGCCAACAGTTCGGTGAATCCGAGGATGGAGGTGAGCGGTGTCCGTAGTTCGTGCGAGACGGTGGCGACAAGCTCCGTCTTCAAGCGATCGATTTCAATCTCTTTTGTGACGTCACGTGAGACAAACATCAAACCGAACCGTTCGTCCTTCAGTTCAATCGGTTCGGCGTACATCCGTACGATACGTCTACCCTGTTGCATCGAGTACGTAAACGTCTCATCGAATATTCCCTCGCGTCGAGCTCGATTTGTAAAGCGGAGCAATCCCTCCCGGTCGTCGATATGGCTCATGAACGGCTCATAGAACGTCTCGATTGGGTAAAGGCTTTGACGATGTTCATACGGGACCGGCTGGTCATACAAATCGAACAGCGCTTGGTTACCGTACATCTTACCGGTGCCCAGCTCTTCAAACACGATAGAATCACGCATCGTGTGTAAGATGCGGGCCGTCTTCTCCCGCTCTCGTTCAAGCGCATCGTGTTGTCCGATGAGCGAACTCGACATCTCGTTGAACGCTCTTGACAGTTGACCGACCTCATTCTTGAGTGGTTCGACCGGGATGAGTGCCGCGTGTGGGTCGACGGAAAGTCGTTCACTGTTCGTGATGAGCGCCTGCAGTTGTTTCGTCAAACGGACGATGTACGGCTGTAAACTCACGAACAAGATAAATACAGCTCCAAGTAAAATCATAAGCCACGTCCACTGCGCTTTCGCGAGTTGCTCGGACAACGCTTCACGGAGCGACGTCTCTTGGAAATCGAGGTCGGCCCGATAATCTGTGAAGACCGACTCCATGTCGACGATGCTTGCACTCATGTCGGCCGCACTCTTCGAATTGAATTTGAAGCGCGTCTGGTTCGACGTTTCATTTTTCGGCATAAGCTGCCCGACCGTTGCCATCTGGAGGAACGGTTCATCAATCTCACCGTTGTTTTTTGCAATGACGTACCGCTCAAGCCCTGGCATGACGCGTGTTGTGTATATCGTGAACAAAAGCCTCGCGTCTTTGGCGAACGTCTGCTCTTCTTTATTGACAGCCGTCTCTTCGAACCACGTCGTTTGTTCATCAATTCGCGTTTGGGCGCTACGCACCTCGTTCAAGAGCGCATCTTCCCCGAGCAGGACGTGACCGCGCATCTCATATTGCATCGATTGCCACGTCTCGAACAAGTCCGTCGCGCGCGAACGCTGTTCACTGATGCGCTCGAGTTCGACGGTCGTCTCTTTAATCGCTTGTTGTGTATAAAAATATGTGCCTAGCGACGTGAACGTAATCAAGGCCACGAGCACATAAAAGATTGTCAGCACTTGACGGCTGATTCTTGCTTCAATCCAACGTTTCATGGTTCGCCTTCTTCCCTTTAAGTGTTTGCTCCTCTATTCAAGCCTCCCGCTATTCAAACGGGACGTTTTCGTGTACGATTAGGTGACATTCGTCACATCCGTTCAAGACAGGCCTCGGCCTTTTGACGGAATGTGATAAGTATACCGTTGTCTTCTCACAAGAAACTCACAAGTCTGAAGGGAATGTGCCCATGACCCGTAAACATATCGGGCTGATGCTCGTCATCATTCTCGTCGCCATCACGAGCGGATTAGTGCTCACGCGCGGCCAGACGATTGACAGCACGGCCACCGTCACCCGGGGTTCGGCCGATTTGACCGAATCGCAAGTGACAGAACACATCACCCGGCTCGACGGAACGTGGCGTTTCCAATCGAGTCTGCTTGACGCCGTCGACCGACAATCTTATCGTAACGTCCCCCATGTCACGCCCCACGCCACCGCGACGTATGAGGTCGATGTTGCGTTACCTCCCGGACAATATGCACTCCGTGTCCCACAGAACCATCCACATGTCCGTATCCTCATCGATGGTGAACCGGCAGATCCTGTCTATTCTTCCGTCAAACAAGGAGACAGACAGGCGTATTTAGTCCTGCTCGACCCAAACTCATCCGACTTCCGCCTGACGATGCAAGTAAGCGGATCAACCGACCGGCCGACCGGGCTCGAGGACAGCCTGTTAATCGGTCCAATCAACAACATGCTGACGCTGCAAAATGAACTGTTCAGCTACGACTTCGTGAACGTGTTGATCGCCTGCTTGATCTTCCTGTTTTACGCCATCGTCTCTGTCTTCCACCGGAAAGAATCGATTTATTTATACGGGGCGGGGTTCTTTTTCTTGATCGCTTTGTCACTGTTGACCCGCGACCAAATCGTGTTTGAATTCATCCCGGTGATGGCTTATGTCGTCGCCCATAAAGTCAGCCTCATCGCCGTCTTGCTCAGCGTCTGTATGCTCATCGAGTTCGCCATCCGGCTCGAACGTGTCCCGTACGAACGGTTCTTGCGGCTCGCCACATACCCGCTCTACGTCTTAAGTGCTGTCGCCATCATCATCCCATACGCGGTGCATGGCTGGTTCGACTACGCCGCCTGGATTTACGTCTTGTTCATCGCCTTCTTTTGGACCGGCCTCAACATCAATTGGCTGTTCGAGCGCAAATCGACGGGCTACCCGCTCGAGTTCCTCATCTTCACGTTGGCGATGATTATTGGGTACATCGGACAGACGATCAATATTCTGATCCCACATCCGAACCAAGACACGTACACGAGCATCTTATCGCTCATTTATTTCGTGCTCATGTTCACGTTGTTGCCGTTACACCTGTCGACCGACAAGCGGCAAAAGCAAGAAGTCCAGACGTTCGCCGCTCAGAGCGAAATCTCGTTCTTTAACGCGCAAATCAAACCGCATTTTCTCTATAACACGTTCGGGAACGTCATCGCGCTCTGTTATACGGCCCCGAACGAGGCGGCACGACTGCTCAGCCACTTGAGCACATACGTCCGCTTCATCTTCGAGAACGGTCGGACCGATTCGAACATCACACTCGGGCAAGAACTCGAGATGATCGACTCGTATCTGTCCATCGAGCAGACCCGATTCAACGATGCCTTCACCATCATCAAAGACATCGATGACAGTCTATTCAACGTGGAAGTACCACCGCTCCTCATCCAGCCGCTCGTCGAGAATGCGCTACGACACGGTCTGATGAGAAAAGGTGGCAACAAACGGCTCATGTTAGCGGTACAAGACCTCGGATCGGCGATTGAGGTCCGCATCGCCGACAACGGTGTCGGCTTCGACCCGAAACGAACGGCCATGCCGACGAGCGGGATTGGCATCCCGAACGTCCGCAATCGCATCGCCTATGTACCGAATGCCACATTCACACTACAATCGGAAGTCGGAGTCGGCACGAACGTCCTTATCCGCCTTCCGAAACGAGAAAGGATGAACGTCCCGAATGCGCACGATCTTGATTGAAGATGAACAGCACTTATTGCGGATGATGGAACGCATCGTCCAAACGGAGCCGAACTTGAAATGGATGGGCTCGTTCCACGACCCGAAAGAAGCCCTCACTTTTTTAAACAACCAAGACGTCGATCTTGTGTTTCTCGATATCGAGATGCCGCATATGTCTGGTGTCGATTTTGCGAAACAGTTGCCGAAGACGACACAAGTCGTCTTCACGACGGCGCATAGCCAGTATGCGGTCGAGGCGTTCGAATTACAGGCGACCCACTATTTGTTGAAACCGATTACGGAAGATAAAATCCACACGTTGATGCCGCGCGTCATGAAGCGGTACGAGTCGATTTTACAATCAGAGCGGCACCGGACGTGCACGATTCAGTGCCTCGACCATTTCTCCGTCAACACGCAGGACGGCGACCTCGTCAAGTGGCCGACGCAAAAGACCGAAGAGTTGTTCGCTTACTTGATTTATCATCGTGATAAGGTCGTCAACAAATGGCTCATCGCTGAGACACTCTACCCAGAGATTGACGAGCCGCAGCGCGCGCTCCATAACGTCTACAATCTCGTCTATCGCTTGAAGAAGACGCTCGCCGATTACAACTTGAGCATCTCGGTCCAAACGATTAACAACGGGTACTCGCTCCGTCTTGATGAGGCGTGCACATGTGATTACTACGCATGGCTCGATGCCGACCCGAAACCGATGCCAAAAGAAGAGGTGGCCGGTCGCCTTTTCGTCGACAAAGACTATACGTGGCACTGAAAAAAGCGCTTCTCCAATGCGTCTGGAGAAGCGCTTTTTCATCGTCCGGTAAAGCCCCCGTCGACGTGCAAATGTTGACCGTTGACCCATGCCCCGTCCGGTCCCATCAAGAACGCGACGAAGCGGGACGTATCTTCCGGCTTACCGACGCGACCGTGTGGGAAAAACGGGACGAGATGATCGTGTAACGTGTCATCAATCCATCCCGAGTCGGTCGGTCCCGGGTCGAGGGCGTTAACGGAAATGCCGTAACGCCCAACCCCGTTCGCGAGTGCCGGTGTGATGGCGATGAGCGCCCCTTTCGTCGCGATGTAGGCGAGATTGTTTGCGTCCGGTCCACCCGACACCATGAACAAGATTCGTCCGTCGTTTAGCCCGGCTCGTTTGTATCGCTCGATGAAGGCGAACGTGAGTCCGAGCGTCCCCTCATTGTTGACGAGGTAGTGCGTGCGCAGCGTCTCGGTCGTAAATGAGTCGACGTTTACGTGGCGCTCGAACGTCGCATTGTTGATGAGACGACTCGGCACACCGAGTGTAGCCTCGACCCGGTCGAGCAGCCCTTCTGCGTCACCTGACGCCAAATCGTACGCCTCATGGGCCACACGTGCGCCTAAGGTCTGTAACTCATCGATAAACTGATGAATGAAATCTGGCTCTGCCCCGACCCCGTCCGTCCCGTCAAACGGGGTCCAGTGCGTGAGATAGAGGTCGTGTCCTTCTTTCGCAAGCTTTCTGGCGATTGCCGCGCCGATGCCTTTATCGCGGCTGACACCGGTAATCAAGGTGAGTGGTCGTGTCATTTCTGTTTACTCCTCCAAACGTTTTATAAAGTAAGGCCCATACTCTTGTTCGTGTGGTACAACATAAGTCCATGTCATATGCTCATCCACGATGTATACATCCGCGTACTCACCGTCCCTTACCGTAAAATCATTGCGGTTCATCTTTTTAGATTGGTTAAAATTCAGTACAACTATATCCGGAGAAGATTCAAAAAATAGATAACACTTCCATGTCTTCGCATGATTGAACGCATCCTCTGCAGCTGCCCCCCCTAAAAAACGCCCAACAAGATGTTCCCAAAGAAAGGGACGCACTTGCCGTCCGTCCTCCAGGAAGGCGTTTCGCCATCGCTCTCGTAAAGCCTTGCCTCCTTCTTCGGAAAACATCACATCCACTCGTTTGTCAGTCAACTGTTTGATAAGCTGATCCATCTCACTCCCCCCTATTACATCCAGTGTATCCATTTCCGTGGAAATAAAAAAGACGAATCGAATCGCTACGAAAAGCGATTCGATTCGTCAAAAGCTCTTTGTTATAAAGAGCTGTTTATATGCTTATTTCAATCGATCCAAATGTTCGAGCATGATGCCCGTGCCGTGTGCGACGCTGAGCGTCGGCTCTTCGGCGATCATGACCGGCAACCCGACACGCTCGGCGACGAGCTGGTCGATGCCGTGCAGGAGCGAGCCGCCCCCTGTCATGATGATGCCGCGATCGATGATGTCGGCCGCGAGTTCCGGCGGCGTCTGTTCGAGGACGCGCTTCGTCGCCTCGACGATCTCGTTTGCCGATTCGGCCATCGCCTCACGGAGTTCTTCTGACGTGATCGTCACCGTACGCGGCAATCCACGTACCATGTCGCGTCCACGGATGTCCATCGTCTCGTTGCGTCCACCTGGGAAGACGGTCGCGATCTCTTTCTTGATCTGCTCGGCCGTCCGTTCCCCGATGATGAGTTTGTGCTTGTCTTTGATGGCACGGAGGATATCCGTATCAAAACGATCACCGGCGATTTTGATTGTCTCACCGCAAACGATGTCACCCATCGACAGAATCGCGACGTCCGTCGTCCCGCCACCGATGTCGACGATCATGTGGCCGACCGGCTTCCAAATGTCCATGCCCGAACCGACGGCTGCCGCTTTCGGTTCTACGGCGAGGAACACTTCTTTGGCGCCCGCTTTTTCAGCGGCTTCCCGAATCGCTTTCGCTTCGACCGGCGTCACGTTCGCCGGCGTACAGATGAGCATGCGAATCCCACCGAAGAAACCGCGTACTTGAATCTTTTCGACGAAGTGACGGAGCATTTCTTCCGTTGTCGCGAAATCGGCGATGACGCCGTCACGGAGTGGACGGATGGCGACGATGTCACCTGGTGTACGACCGACCATCTCGTACGCTTCTGTGCCGACGGCGAGGACTTTCCCCGTCGAGCGTTTGATGGCGACGACTGATGGCTCGTCAAGGACGATGCCGCGGCCTTTGACGTGGATGACGACGTTTGCTGTTCCTAAATCAATCCCGATATCTTTTGAAAACATGATGTATAGGTTCCTCCGTTCATTACTTCATTGAAAAGAGCGAGAAGAATCTCCTCGCTCCTATGAGTCTATTAATTAGTTGTTGACCATTTCTTCAGCGACTTCGACTGTCCCTTCGATGCGCTCGATGTCGGCACCGAGTGCTTGAAGTTTCTTGTGGAAGTCGACGTAGCCACGGTCGATATGATATAAGTCGCCGACACGAGTCTCCTCGTCGGCAATGAGGCCTGCAAGCACGAGTGCTGCACCGGCGCGAAGGTCTGTTGAGACGACTTCGGCACCTTGGAGGCGAACGCCACCTTTGATGATTGCGGAACGTCCTTCGATTTTGATGTCTGCGTTCATGCGGCGGAACTCTTCCACGTGCATGAAGCGGTTTTCAAACACCGTTTCCGTAATGACTGATGTGCCGCCAGCTTTTAAGACGAGCGCCATCATTTGTGCTTGGATGTCAGTCGGGAAACCAGGGTGTGGCATCGTCTTCACATCGACCGGCTTCAACTCGTCCGGCGCGATGACGCGCATGCCTTCCGCTGTGTCTTCGAACTGAACACCCATCTCTTCCATCTTCGAGATGAGCGGGCGAAGGTGCTCACGCTCTGCCCCGATGACTTCGATGTCGCCGCCTGTGATGGCGCCTGCGACGAGGAACGTGCCCGCTTCGATGCGGTCCGGGATGATCGAGTGCTCGGCACCGTGGAGCTTCTCCACGCCTTCGATGCGAATCGTCTCTGTACCGGCACCGCGGACGTGTGCGCCCATACCGTTCAAGAAGTTCGCGAGGTCGACGATTTCCGGCTCTTTCGCGACGTTCTCGATGACCGTCGTGCCTTCAGCGAGGACCGCCGCCATCATGATGTTCTCTGTCGCGCCGACAGATGGGAAGTCGAGGTAAATCTTCGCGCCTTTCAAGCGACCGTCGACTGACGCTTCGACGAAACCGTTGCCGATGACCGTCTTCGCACCCATCGCTTCGAACCCTTTTAAGTGGAGGTCGATCGGACGTGACCCGATCGAGCAACCGCCCGGCATCGCGACGCGCGCGTGACCGAGACGAGCGAGAAGAGGACCCATGACGAGGATCGAGGCACGCATCTTGCGAACGTACTCGAGTGGTGCCTCGTCTTTGATTGTGCCCGAGGCGTCGACTGTGACTTCGTTGTTCGCTTCATCGAATGCGACCTCTGCACCGAGGTGGCGTAGTACTTTGTTAATCGTATATACGTCGGCGAGACGTGGTACGTTTTGAAGTACCGATTTTCCTTCGCTCGCCAATAGAGTGGCAACCAATGTTTTGAGTACGGCGTTTTTTGCTCCTTCTACACGCACAGTACCTGACAATTTACGTCCTCCACGGACTACAATCAAATCCTTCATATCTCTCTTTGTCCTCCAACTTCGTTAATTTTGTGTTCTATACGTCGATATCCGCAACTTCCGGATGTGGTTATGTCGATTGCTATGATGGTTTGTGAAACGTGACGTCCTTCATCAGGTTTGAATCAAGAATAATAGCAATAAAATAATCTGATGAAAAACGGCATGTCAGACGAGTTTATCCTACACGATAAACATATAGGAATCGTTACAGCAGGATTACAGTTTGTTAATGGTTTTAAACATCACTGTAATGGTGCGAGTGCCTGGGCCAATCGGATATACTCCAAAAAGAACTGGGCGATGAGTGAACCGAAGACGACGGCCACGAGAACGCGCAAGACGGCTGCCTGCGGGCTCCTCACTTGATTGAGCACTTTGTCCCATTTGACTGGCATGAGTGCCCACCACGCGACGTAAATCGCTACGATATAAATGACGAGCGATAACACGGTGTTTAGCATCGACGATTCCCCTCTTTTCAAAAATTCGTACCATTTTTAATCATAGCATGTCGCGACAGAGAAAAAAAGACTTAGCCTCAACGGGACGATTCGGTTCGTTTCATTGAATCAGCTCGCTTTCTCATTTGAACCGCATACAAAAAGGGACGTCATCGGCGTGTAGCCTTACTACAGTAATTGACGTCCCTTCGATATTTCAAACATTATTCACTTTTTTCGTCGAACGTTTGGGCCCAGCGGATCGCCTGGATATAGTAAGGCGACCAGTCCGGCGCCGACTCATCGACCGGCACCGTCAAATGTTCATACGCCGTCACCGCCTCGAGCAACCCACGGAGTGCGTTCCGCTTCCCGAGGAGCGCCTCTTTGACGACCGGTTCGACCGGGAGTTCCGATACGAGAGACGTCATCGTCTCGTCCAAGATGACGTCGAGCGATGAGAAGATGCCCGTGATGAACGCATCGAACGGTTTCACTTCAGGCGTCGAATCGGCCGCGATCAACTCCATCATCTTCCCGCGGATGACGCTTTGTTTAATCAATTCTTTCGACTCAGACGTCTGCATCTCCCGTAAGAGCATCAAGTACGACCAGCGCCGCAACTCATCGAGACCGATGCGGGCGACGGCCTGTTCAATCGACTGAATCGTGTGCCGTCCTTTCTGGTATACCGTGTTGACCGATCGCAGCATCTTGTATGACAAGTCGACGCTTCGCTCAATCAAACCGGCAATCCGACGGAAATTCGGCTCAGGACGGTCAAGTTCCTTCAACACTTCGACGAGCGTGTGCCGGAGCGGGTGCACCTCGGCGCCATGGACGACGGTCGGCTTGCTGAAGAAGTAGCCTTGAAACATCTTATAGCCGAGCTGCTTCGCCGTCTCGTACTCGAGCGGCGTCTCGATTTTCTCGGCTAAAAATTCGACGCGATGGCCGAGGGCGTCGATGAGCCGCTTCTGTTGCTCGACGGGCGTCGCCTGATAATCGATTTTGATGATGTCAGCGAGACCGATCAAGGGCCGGTACTTCTCCTCGAACACGAAGTCGTCGAGCGCGATCGTATAGCCCTTTCGGCGGAGGGAGCGCAGTGCGGCGAGCACTTTCTCGGTCGGTTCGACGTGTTCGAGCACTTCGACGACGAGCGACTGGCGCGGCAACAAGGCCGGCACTTCGCCTTCAATCAAGTTTTGCGGGAAGTTGATGAACGCCCGCGTCCCCTCGGTCAACTCCCGAAAGTTGAAGACGAGGTAGGCGTTATGAATCACGTCGGCGGTCGCTAACGCGTCGTCGACGTGTTCGAATATATTCTTCTCGCTGCGGCGGTACAACAGTTCATAACCGCAGACGCGTAATTTCTGATCAAAGATCGGTTGTCGCGCAACGTAAACTTTCATCCCTTTGCTCTCCTTTTGTTTAGTCCCGTCTTTATTATCGGCATGAGCCGTCCGCTTGTTTACTGCTTTTCCCAAATCCCGTCGAGACTTTAGACCTATTATAATGAAGGAACACGACAAAAAAACCTCCTCACCGAAGTGAGAAGGTTAACGTATCAGTCTTTCATTTCGCGAATGCTCAAGCGGTTGATCGCTTTTTTGAGCGCGAGCTCCGCACGGCGGAATTCGATTTCCGAGATTTTCGTGTCTTGAAGACGACGCTCGGCCCGAACTTTTGCCGCTGAAGCACGGTCATAGTCGATTTTATCCGCCATTTCGGCTGTTTCAGCTAAGATCGTCACCGTGTCGGGACGAACTTCCATGAAACCGCCGCTGAGTGCGATCAGCGTGCGTCCACCATCTTCGTGGCGCAGTTTGAGGATCGAGATGTCGAGCGGTGTCACCATCGGGATGTGTTTCGGTAAGATACCGATTTCACCGGTCACCGATTTGGCGATCACCATCCGCGCCTCGCCCTCATAGGCTGCGCCATCCGGGGTGACGACGTTGACGTGAAGAGTATTCATCGTCTAGTTTCCCCCTTCCGCGTAGGTCTTAGACCAACGTCTTCGCTTTTTCGATGACGTCTTCGATTGGACCGACGAGACGGAATGCATCTTCCGGAAGATCATCGTGTTTTCCATCGAGGATCTCTTTGAAGCCGCGGACAGTCTCTTTAACCGGTACGTACGAACCTTTTTGGCCTGTGAACTGCTCGGCCACGTGGAAGTTTTGTGACAAGAAGAACTGAATGCGACGGGCACGGTGAACCGTGAGCTTGTCGTCTTCAGACAACTCGTCCATCCCGAGGATGGCGATGATGTCTTGGAGTTCTTTGTAACGTTGGAGCGTCTGCTGCACTTCACGGGCTACTTCGTAGTGCTCTGGTCCGACGATGTCAGGCGAGAGGGCACGTGAAGTCGAAGCGAGCGGGTCAACGGCTGGGTAAATCCCCATCTCCGAGAGACGGCGCTCAAGGTTTGTCGTCGCATCAAGGTGAGCGAACGTTGTCGCTGGAGCCGGGTCTGTATAGTCATCGGCTGGTACGTAGACCGCTTGAATCGACGTGACCGATCCTTTCGCTGTCGACGTGATTCGCTCTTGAAGCATACCCATTTCCGTCGCGAGTGTCGGCTGGTAACCTACGGCAGATGGCATCCGGCCGAGAAGGGCCGATACTTCCGAACCTGCCTGTGTGAAGCGGAAGATGTTATCGACGAAGAGAAGAACGTCTTGTCCTTGCTCGTCACGGAAGTATTCTGCCATCGTAAGACCCGTCAAGGCAACACGGAGACGTGCGCCAGGTGGTTCGTTCATCTGACCGAATACCATCGCTGTTTGTTTGATAACGCCTGAGTCCGTCATCTCGTGGAACAAGTCATTTCCTTCACGCGTACGCTCACCGACTCCTGCGAATACAGAAATCCCGCTGTGCTCTTGCGCGATGTTGTTGATGAGTTCCTGGATGAGGACGGTTTTCCCTACACCGGCACCACCGAAGAGACCGATCTTACCACCTTTGATGTAAGGGGCGAGCAAATCGACGACTTTGATACCTGTCTCGAGAATTTCAACCTTCGTCGACAACTCGTCGAACGTCGGTGCTTGACGGTGAATCGGTGAACGACGCACTGTCGGGGATACTTCTTTATCGTCAATCGGGTTACCGAGAACGTTGAAGACACGACCGAGCGTCTCTTCCCCTACCGGTACCGAAATCGGTGAACCTAAGTCAAGTACTTCCATGCCGCGGCGAACGCCGTCCGTCGAGTCCATCGCAATCGTACGGACCGTGTCATCACCGAGGTGAATCGCCACCTCGAGCGTCAAGTCGACACTTACATCTTCCGCCGATGTCGCCACGTGTGTGACTTTAAGGGCGTTGTAGATGTTTGGTAAGTGGTTGTCGAACTTAACGTCGATAACTGGGCCCATGACTGCGACTACGCGGCCTTTCATGCCGTATTCGTTCATCGTGTTAGCCTCCTACAATCTAGAGGGCGAGCGCTTATTCAAGCGCTGCCGCACCTCCGACAATCTCTGTGATTTCTTGTGTGATCGCCGCTTGACGCGCGCGGTTGAACTTGAGCTTGAGTCCACGGATGAGTTCATCCGCGTTGTCCGTCGCGTTCGACATCGCCGTCATCCGCGCCGCGTGCTCCGATACTTTCGCATCGAGGAGCGCGCCGTAGATGAGTCCTTCCGCATAACGCGGGAGGAGCGCTGCTAAGATCGTTTCTTCTTCTGGTTCATATTCATACATCACATTCGATGCGGTCTGTTCGATATTCCCAAGCGGGAGCAGTCGATCGATTTTCACTTCTTGGCTGATAACAGAGATGAATGAGTTGTAGCAAAGCTTCAATTCATCAATCTCGCCGTCACTGAACGCGCCGACCGTCTGCTTGACGATCTCTGCGACTTCAATGAATGATGGCTGGTCGTTTAGTCCTGTCATCGCACTGTACACCGGAATGTTCCGTGCCTTGAAGAACTGAACGCCGACCTTCCCAATCACATACAGACGATACTCGTCCGTTGAATCGTGTTTTGCCTTCAATTCGCGATACACGTCACGAAGGACGCTGGCGTTGTATCCACCAGCTAGTCCGCGGTCAGACGTGATGACGATATAGCCGGTCCGTTTGACGGGACGGACTTGAAGCATCGGGTGTGTTGCACCTGAAGTACCGCCGGCAATCGACGAGATGACTTCCTGCAACTTGGTCATGTACGGCTTGAAGTTGGCGTTGCTCCCTTGAGCACGGTTCAATTTCGAGGCCGACACCATGTTCATCGCTTTCGTGATTTGCTTTGTGCTTTGGGTCGAGGTGATCCGCATCTGGATCTCACGTAATGATGCCATTTCGATTCACCACCTTAATAGACGCTCGTCACCGGATTAAACCGATGGCGAGAACGTCTTTTTGAATTCCGCAATTGCATCGACCATCGCCTCGTCAGCAGGAAGGTTTCCTGTTTGACGGATTTCGCGGCAGAGGTCTGCACGGTTTTGGTCGAGCCATGCGTTCATTTCTTTTTCGAAACGACGGATGTCTTCGACTGGGATGTCATCGAGATGACCTTTCGTGAGCGCGTAGATGATGATGACTTGTTTGTCGACCGAGAGCGGTGCGTTCAAGTCTTGCTTCAACACTTCAACGGTACGTTGACCACGGTTGAGCTTCGCTTGTGTCGCTTTATCGAGGTCAGAACCGAACTGGGCGAACGCCTCGAGCTCACGGTATGACGCGAGGTCAAGACGGAGCGTACCCGCAACCTTCTTCATCGCTTTCACTTGAGCCGAACCACCAACACGCGATACCGAGAGACCGGCGTTAATCGCAGGACGTACCCCAGAGAAGAAGAGGTCCGACTGAAGGAAGATTTGACCGTCTGTGATCGAGATAACGTTCGTCGGGATGTACGCCGAGATATCCGACGCTTGCGTCTCGATGAACGGAAGGGCTGTAAGCGAACCGCCACCGAGTTCGTCGTTCAACTTCGCCGCACGCTCAAGAAGGCGTGAGTGGAGGTAGAAGACGTCACCTGGGTAGGCTTCGCGGCCTGGAGGACGACGGAGAAGAAGCGAGAGCTCACGGTAAGCTGCCGCTTGTTTCGAGAGGTCATCATACACGACGAGGACGTGTCGTCCGCGGTCCATGAAGTACTCACCCATCGATACCCCAGCAAACGGTGCGAGGTAAAGAAGCGGGGCCGGCTGTGAAGCCGATGCCGAAACGACGATCGTGTAATCGAGGGCGCCGTTTTGACGGAGCGTCTCAACTACGCCACGGACAGTCGATTCTTTCTGACCGATCGCGACGTAAATACAAATCATGTTCTCTTCTTTTTGGTTGATGATCGCATCGATCGCGACCGAAGTCTTACCAGTCTGACGGTCACCGATGATGAGCTCACGCTGTCCGCGACCGATTGGTACGAGGGCGTCAATCGCCTTAATCCCAGTTTGGAGCGGTTCGTGAACCGACTTACGGGCCATAACGCCGTAAGCTTTGCGCTCGATCGGGTTGTAGTTGTCCGTCACGATCGGTCCGAGACCGTCGATCGGTTGTCCGAGCGGGTTGACGACGCGTCCGAGGAGCGCCTCACCGACCGGTACTTCCATGATGCGGCCCGTACGTTTAACCGAGTCGCCTTCTTTGATGCCTTTATAGTCGCCAAGGATGATAATCCCGACGTTACCTTCTTCTAAGTTTTGCGCCAAGCCCATTACGCCGTTTGAGAACTCAACGAGTTCCCCGGCCATAACGTTATCGAGTCCGTGTGCACGTGCGATCCCGTCACCTACTTGAATGACTGTACCTGTCTCACTGACTTCGATTTCAGAGCCGTACGAAGCGATTCGCTCTTTTAGCAGGGCGCTAATTTCTTCAGCTTTGATCGTCATTGAATTCACCCCTATTTCTTACGCATTCAACAATTCACGCTCGAGGCGTGTCAGTTTGGTTTCGATTGTGTCATCGTACGTCGTGTAACCGATTTGGACGCGGAGTCCACCGATGACCTCTTCGTCGACGACATTCTGTAATTGAAGCGTCTTGCCCACCTTCTGACCGAAGACGAGTTCGACTTCTTTTAAGTCCGTTGCCGACAATGGATAGGCGCTCGTGACGAACCCCTCTGCAATACCGCGGAACTCGTTCGCATATTCGCGGACGTAACGCGGCAACGCGCGAACTTCGCTCGCACGGTCGTTCTCGACCATGACGAGAAGTGTGTTCACGACGATTGTCGTCATATCACCAAAGCTATCTTTCAAAAGCTGTGCAAGCTCGCTGTCGCTGATTGCCGGATTCGTTAAGAGATCCATCAATTCAGGTGTCGCGTGGAGCACTTCATCGAGCAGACGCACTTCCGCTTCGACTTGGTCGAGCGTGCCTTGTTCCCGCGCTAAGTCGAAGAGCGCTTTAGCATAGCGTTTTGCTAGAGATGCGTTCATTAGTTAGCACCTTTCGCTTTTGACAGGAAGTCTGTGACGAGGGCACGTTGTTTCGCTTCGTCCCCTTTAAGGTCCGTACGAAGGACGTGGCGTGCTGCCGAAAGCGCCTGTGTGACGACTTCCGTCTGAAGCGATTGTTTCGCAAGCTCACGCTCGCGCTCGATCGCTTTCTCAGCCTCGACTTTAATTTGTTCGGCTTCCAAACGCGCCTGCTCCACCAAGCGTGCTTGTTCTGCTTCAGCCTGACGACGACTTGAATCGAGCATTTCTTTCGATTCCGTACGTGCCGCGCTGAGCGCTTCACGTTGTTCGACGACATAAGTTTCCGCATCTTTGCGGCTCTTTTCAGCGAGCTCAATTTCGTTCGCTACATACTCTTCACGCTGTCTCATCATTCCAAGGAGTGGTCCCCAAGCAAATTTCTTCAACAGGGCCAAGAGTACGAGGAATGTGAAAAGTGTAAAGATCATATCCAGGATGCGGAGGCCTTCACCGCCAGCACCAGCTGCAATCATCATCGTATCCATGCATACCCTCCTCTTGACTAAATAAGTGAGGGAGACGTGCTCCCTCTTCCAATTTTCTCGTTAACTCGGAATCAAGAGTTGAGGAGAAGGAAACCGACAGCCACACCGATGATCGGGAGGGCCTCAACCAAACCGATACCGATGAACATTGTTTGACGAAGTTCGTTTTTGAGTTCTGGCTGACGTGCTTGTCCTTGTACTGTACCGTATACGATGAGACCGTTACCGATACCTGCTGCGAGTGCTCCAAGACCGATAACGAGTGCTGTTGCAAGAAGATTCATTTGTTCCATTGTGTATATTCCTCCTAAAAGTTAAGTAAATAGTTTTTTGTGTTCAACGCTTTGACGAAGGCGAATCAATGCTCGGCTGAAGCCTTGTGCCCGATGTACACCATTGCAAGCGTCAGGAAAATGTAGGATTGGATAACCCCGATAAAGATTGAGAAACCTTGCCATAAAATCATTGGGAAGATTGCGAACACAGCACCGAGCGGATTTAGTGCCCCTTGCGCCGTAATTGCGAGTCCCAAGATGATGGTAATCATGATTTCACCGGCAAAGATGTTACCGTAAAGACGCAGACCGAGCGTCAAGGTGTTCGCGAACTCCTCGATAAGCTTGATCGGCAATAAGAACCAGACCGGTTTGACGAACTCTGCCGAATAGTGCTTCAACCCGTGCAGCTTCACGCCGTAGTAGTGCGACATTGCAACGACGAGTGTCGACAACGCCAATGTGACATACGGGTCGGCTGTCGGCGAGTTAAACCATAAGTAGTGGCCGGAGATGACGTTAAACGGTAGACCCATCAAGTTTGAGAATAGAATGAACAAAATCAATGTCATCCCGAACGAGATAAAGCGTCCCCCTGTCTTCCAGTCCATCGCACTCGAGATGACCCCGCGTACGAATTCTGCAAAGAACTCCATGAAGTTCTGTTTGCCAGTCGGCTTCATTGCCAAGCGTCGTGTTCCCCAGACGGCGAACGTGAAGACGAGCAGTGAAGCGATCAGCACCGTAATGACGTTCGTCCAGCTCCCATAAAGCGTGTAATCTCCAAGTTGTAGAGAATAGGTGGGAAACTCATGACCCATTAGTATTCACCTCTTTTCCTGCTGAGCTGGGCAAGTGTGAACTCGCCAAATTGTATGATGTGGCCGGCGATTAGACCAGTTACCACCGCAATCAGCGATACTCGATCCTCGTAGAAGAGGCCGACTATCACGGCTAACGCACCGACTGCCATTCTTGAAACAGTCCCGTGCGATTTCGGGCGTCGTCCATGTTCGATGACGTCAAACATCCGTATGACGCTTCGATTCTGCATATGTAGAATGATGAGACTGGCGACCCCGCCTAGAAACAACCCGAGAAAGACCGGTTTGTACATAGGGATGATGAATGCACCGAGGAGGAGAATGGCGAACCATCCGATAAACCACTTCGTGTAACGCTTCATCAGCTCTTTCTGTGCTTTTCTGTCTGCTTGCACTTGTTGTAGATTCATTCGTCCTCTCCTGTCAATAAACTTCGAAGGGTGAGAACAAGCGCCGTGATCCCGAACGCCATGCCGAGAAGCACCGACACATTCCAACCAAACGTACCCCAGAATTCACGTCTCGCTCCGTATTGGCCGACGAGATAACCGATGACGATCGGTCCTGCAAGCGCGGTCGAGATTTGCGAGGCGAGCGAGGCGTAGGATAGGTAACGATTGTCTTTTTTCGCCATCCTATTCTCCCCTTTCTCTCTAGGAAGCTCGTCCTTCATCTTGTCGATTCACACTCGCGTGACCATCAAAAGTCACACAAGTTCAGAGTAATGGAAATGGCATAAGAAGTCAATGAATTTCACAATTATAAAAGCGCTTTAAATCAAGTCGTATCAAGGCTTTTACGCACTTCACAAACTAAATTAAAATCGATAAATTTTAAAAAAGTATGAAGAAATGGTGAAATAAAAATGTTGAATTGATAACATTTCACAAAACGAACAAGATGAAGAATAGTTCAGTTATACCTCCACGTTTTGGAAAATACAACGGCAAACGACCCACGTTCACAAAAGGTTTTGAAACGGAAGTTGACCCGATTTTGAAATCGTTTACAACGTCCTGTTTTAGTATACCGATACCCTTTTTCCGCTGTCGAGGGGTTCGCCCGAATTTGTCGTGAGGAATGTCACAGTCGAATTTCCGACGACAAAAAGGCTGGAAATCCCCTCCCATCAACGTAGAATAGGTGGACAATCCCAATTCAAATCGCTACGATTACCGTGTAAGCGCTCTCTAAAATTGTGTCGATTTTGTGACTTTCGGAACCGGCGCCCGCATCCTCGCTCTTAGAGGCATGTCAGGAGGTATACATAATGGAATGGATTAACCACTTACAGACCGAGCTCGGCGACGAGATTGTCTTCACGGACGCGACGACCCGGCTCGCCTATTCGTTCGATGCGACCCCGAATTATCAAGCCATGCCCGACGCCGTCGTCGCCCCGCGTTCGACGGAAGACGTCCAAACCATCCTGCGACTGTGCCATACGCATCGCGTCCCGGTCATCCCCCGGGGTTCGGCGACGAACTTGGCCGGCGGGACGACACCGCTCGCCGGCGGACTCGTCATGGATTTCCGTCATATGGACCAGATCCTCGAGATTGACGAGAAAAACTTGACCGTCACGGTCGAACCGGGTTGTATCACCGGTCATCTCATCGAAGCGGTCGAGGCGAGGGGACTGTTCTATCCGCCCGATCCGAGCTCGATGAAGATCTCGACGATTGGCGGCAACATTAGCGAGAACTCCGGGGGCTTGCGCGGTCTAAAGTACGGAGTGACCGCCGACTACGTACTCGCCCTCGAAGCGGTGCTCCCGAACGGCGAGCTTCTCAAAACGGGTGGGAAACTCGCGAAAAACGTCGCCGGCTACGACTTGACGCGCCTCCTCGTCGGATCTGAAGGGACGCTCGCCGTCATCACAAAGGCGACACTCAAACTCATCCCGCTCCCTAAGACGAAGCGGACGATGCTCGCCCATTTCAGCGACTTGGACGGGGCGGCGCGGACGGTGAGCCGCATCATCGAGAGCCGCATCATCCCGGCGACGCTCGAGTTCATGGACAAGAAGACGATCGAGGTCGTCGAGGCGTACGCGAACATCGGATTACCGACCGATGTCGGTGCCTTGCTTCTATTGGAACAGGACGGCCCGAAGGAGATCGTGCGCCGCGATATCGAGGCGATGCACGCCATCTGTCTCGCCGAAGGGGCCTCACTCGTCGAAGTCGCCCGAGACGAGCTGCACGCGGAGACGCTCCGTTATGCGAGACGGACGGCGTTGTCCGCACTCGCCCGTCTTCGCCCGACGACGATTTTAGAGGATGCGACCGTCCCTCGGAGCGAAATCGCGGAGATGGTCCGGCGCATCGAGGCAATCGGCCGAAAGTATGAAATCGAAATCGCCACGTTCGGCCATGCGGGTGACGGCAACCTGCACCCGACCGTCGCGACCGACGCCCGGGACCATGAAGAGATGGAGCGTGTCGAAGCCGCGTTCGCGGACATCTTCGCTGCCGCGCTCGACCTCGGCGGGACAATCACAGGCGAGCATGGCGTCGGGGTGATGAAGGCGCCATATCTCGAATGGAAACTAGGTGCGGCCGGCATCGGTGTCATGAAAGGGATAAAGCTCGCCTTTGACCCGCACGGCATCATGAACCCGCAAAAGATGTTCGCGAAGGCAGCGAAAAAACGGCTCGTGCAAGGAGGCGGCGTATGAGACAGTCTGAACAACTCACGACGCGCATGACCGACAAGCTCGATTACGAGGAACTGCTCGGCTGCATGCGCTGCGGCTTCTGTCTCCCGACGTGCCCGACGTATATCCGCTCGAAAGACGAGACGGCCTCCCCGCGCGGCCGCATCGCCATCATGAAAGGCGTCGTCGATGGCTTGATCGAACCCGACGCCGGCGTCGAGAAGACGCTCAACGAATGTCTCGGCTGTCTCGCCTGCGAACCGGCTTGTCCGGCCGGGGTCCGTTATAGCGTCTTGTTAGAAGATGCGCGGGCCACCATCACCGAGCACAAACGGGCGACGGGCCAAATGGACGTCCGGGAGCGCGTCATCCGCAAGGTCGTGTTCGACGGCTTGTTCATGAACAAGGCGAACATGGAGACGGCGACAGGCTTCCTTCGTTTTTATCAACAGTCCGGTGTGCAGACGCTCACGCGGAAACTGCACATCCTCGACTGGTTCCCGGACCAGCTCCAAAAGATGGAGGCGATTTTGCCACCGGTCCCACCGAAGACGGAACGACGTCGTCGTCCGGAACGATTGAAGGCGACGGGTCAACCGACGGCCCGGGTCGCCTTCTTCAGCGGATGTCTGATGGACACGATGTTCTACGAGACGAATGCGAACACGATGAAGTTGCTCCAGGCAGCGGGCTGTGACATCGTCATCCCGGACACCCAACAATGTTGCGGTGCCCTGCACGGACACGCCGGCGAACAAGCCGGGGCCGTCCGACTCGCGAAACAAAACATCGAGGCGTTCGAAGCACTCGACGTCGATTACGTCATCACGAACGCGGGCGGGTGTGGGGCGTTCCTGCTCGGTTACGACCATCTGTTGAAACAAGATCCCGCCTGGCTCGCGCGCGCCGAGCGTTTCAAGGCGAAAGTGAAAGACTTCGCCTCGATTTTGATTGAGGTCGGCTTCCTCGACCGGGTCACACTCACATTGCCGAGGCAAGTCATCACGTATCAAGACTCGTGCCATCTCCGGAACGTGCAACAAGGCGCGCTCGCCCCGCGACTTTTACTCCAAGCGATTCAAGGGACGACGTACGTCGAACAACGCCACGCCGATCACTGTTGTGGCTCGGCTGGCGTGTACAACTTACTCCAACCCATCATCGCGAACGATATCCTCGAGATGAAGATGGGCCACGTCCGGGACACGGCCGCCCAGACGATTGTGACCTCGAACCCGGGCTGTCATCTGCAAATACAGCTCGGCATCCAAGAACACGGGACCGACTCGATGCGGGCCGTCCATTTAGCCGATTTATTGGCGGAGGCGTTACCGAATACGTAAAGGAGAAGAGCACACGCTCTCCTCCTTTTTTGTCGTCCCATACATTTCCCTTCTCGGATTCACACATACTTCACAATTACGAAGATTTCACATAGAATTAAAGTTTACACACTTTTTCACATGGGTAAGAATAAAATATAGACGGTTCTACCAGTCTGTCGAAATGTGTAAACAGGGAAAGGGGTTTTCAAATGGAAGAGAGGCAGTGGCATACGCTATCGATTCACGAGACCGAGGACCATCTCGATACCGATATCGATCAAGGGTTACGTGAGGAGACAGCGACAGAACGAATCGAACAACACGGGAAGAACGTCCTTCCCGAGCCAAAGAAAGACCCGAAGTGGCTGAAATTCGTACGACAGTTCAATGACGTTCTCGTTTACGTCCTGTTGGCCGCCGCCGTGATTAAGGCCGTACTCGGCTATTGGCTCGACACGAGCGTCATCGCGCTCGTCGTCCTCATCATCGGGATTATTGGTTACCTGCAAGAGAACAAGGCTGAGCAGGCACTCGAAGGGATTAAGAACATGTTGTCCCCGTCCGCCCTTGTCCGTCGTGACGGCAAGCGCAAGGAGATCGAGGCCGAGTACCTCGTCCCAGGTGACATCGTTTATTTAAAACCGGGTGATAAGATTCCCGTCGACCTTCGCCTCATCACGGCGGAGAACATGAAAGTCGAGGAGTCGGCCTTGACAGGTGAAGCAATCACCGTCGACAAGACGCTCGACCCACTCGAAGAGAAAATTGGTCTCGGTGACCGGACGAACTTGGCGTTCTCCGGGACGTCGGTCGCTGCCGGTACAGGTAGCGGAATCGTCATCGCGACCGGTTCGAAGACCGAACTCGGTAAAATCAACGCGTCCATCGCCGAAGTCGAGAAAGTGCAAACACCGCTCATCCAGCAGACGCAACGCTTCGGGAAGACCGTTGCGAGTGTCATCGCCGGTGTCGCCGTGTTCACCTTCATCTTCGGCTACTTCTTGCGTGACTATGAGACGGTCGAGCTGTTGCTCGCGGTCATCGGTCTCACCGTCGCCGTCATTCCGGAAGGACTACCGGCGATCATTTCCATCATTCTCGCCCTCGGAGTCCGCCAGATGGCAGACAACAAGGCGATCGTCAAAAACTTGCCGTCCGTCGAGACGCTCGGTGCCGTATCAGTCATCTGTTCCGATAAGACCGGGACGTTGACGAAAAATGAGATGACGGTGCAGAACATCCAACTCGCTGACCGCACGCTCCGTGTGACCGGTTCGGGTTACGCGCCGGAAGGTCGCATTGAATTTGAAAACGACGTCTACTCGAACAAGCAAGACGAGATTCTCAATGAGATTCTCCTTGCCGGTGTGACGTGTAACGATTCAGACTTGTTCTTCGACGAAGAGTCGAAGCAATGGATGATCACGGGCGACCCGACGGAAGGCTGCTTGCTCACGCTCGGAGAGAAAGCAGAAGAGTCGATTCGACCGCTCCGCGTCATCTCGAAGATCCCGTTCGACTCGGCGCATAAATATATGGCGACACTCTCGCCACGTGACGAAGCGCACGTCATGTACTTGAAAGGTGCACCGGACCGCTTGTTCTCGATGGCCGAGGCGAGTGACTCGAACTTCCCGACAGAGATGTGGGAAGAGAAGATGACCGACCTCGCTAAAAAAGGGCAACGTGTCATCGGTGTCGCCAAACGCACGTTCAACACATCAAAAGAGAAGATTGACCATGACGACTTATATGAAGGAATCGAATTCCTCGGGCTCATCGGCATCATGGACCCACCGCGTCCCGAGGCGATCGAGGCGGTCAATGAGTGTCAATCGGCCGGTATCCAAGTGAAGATGATTACCGGTGACCACAAAGAGACGGCCATCGCCATCGGAAACGAGCTCGGCATCTCGACAGAAGCCGGCGCACTTCAAGGGACCGAGATTGACGATTTGACGGACGAGGAACTCGCGGACGTCGTCGGGCAGTACAACATTTTCGCCCGGACGAGCCCCGAGAACAAGACGCGTCTCGTCAAGGCGCTCCAGACGCAAGATCATATCGTCGCCATGACCGGTGACGGTGTCAACGACGCCCCTGCCCTCCGCCGCGCTGACATCGGTGTTGCCATGGGAATCAAAGGGACGGAAGTATCGAAAGAAGCGGCCGAGATGGTGCTTGTCGACGATAACTTCAACACGATCTTCAAAGCCGTCAAAGAAGGTCGCCGTGTATATGACAATTTGAAGAAGACGATTCTCTTCATCTTGCCGACGAACGGGGCGCAAGGATTCGTGCTCCTCATGAGTATCTTCCTTGGCACACAGCTCCCGCTCACGGCGCTACAAATATTGTGGGTGAATATGGTCGTCGCCATCACCCTCTCGTTCGCCATCGCGTTCGAGCCGCTCGAGCCGTCGACGATGAAACGGGCGCCGCGTCCGAAGAAGACGCCGCTTCTGAGCCGGTACTATATCTTCCGGATCTTGCTCGTCTCCCTCATCATCGGTGGCGGGACGCTCGTCTACAACCTGTATATGAACGCCGGTGACTATAGTGTCGAATATATCCACACGATGACGCTGAACACGATCGTCATCGCTCAGATGTTCCACTTGTTCAACGTCCGGGTCGAGACCGAACCGGCCCTCAACCGCTCGTTCTTCGAGAACCCGATCGCGTTTTACGTGTCAGGGGCGCTCATCGTGCTCCAGCTGTTCATCACGTACGTGCCGTTCATGAACACCGCGTTCGGCACGACGCCAATCGCCGCGAGCGACTGGATCATCCCGTTCGTCTTCGGTATCGCCGTGTTCTTCATCATCGAACTCGAGAAACTGATTTCACGCAACGTGATGAAACGGAAGTAATCTTAACGAGAAAAGGAGCGACGCCTACGGGCGCCGCTCCTTTTTCGTGCAGGTCAACTTTATCTTATCCCGTTTTCCAGTCGTTTCAAACCTTATTTTCAGAAAAAGATGTTTACATCTTCATAACAAGGGAACATAAAGGTTATGTGAAAATAATTTTAGGAAAGAGTTGAGTTGATGATTGAATTTAAAAACGTGAAAAAAACGTTCAAAGAGACGACCGTTTTGAAAGAGATGAACCTGACGATCAACAAAGGTGAGCTCGTCGTCTTTATCGGACCTTCCGGTTGCGGGAAGACAACCTCGCTGAAAATGATCAACCGGTTGATTGAGCCGACTGAAGGCACGATCATCGTGGACGGTCAAGACACCCGCAAGATGGACCCGATTGAACTGCGGCGCCAGATGGGCTACGTCATTCAACAGACCGGCCTCTTCCCGCACATGACGATTCGCGAGAATATCCAATTGATTGCGGGTCTTGAAGGCCATGCCGAGCAGGACATGGACGCTCGTACCGAGCACCTCCTCCGTATGGTCGGACTCGACCCCGACCAATTCATCGACCGCTATCCGAGCGAGCTGAGCGGTGGTCAACAACAGCGTATCGGCTTTGCCCGCGCCCTCATGAACGACCCCGAGGTCATCTTGATGGATGAACCATTCAGCGCCCTCGATCCTGTCACACGAAACGACCTACAAGAAGAACTGTTCAACCTCCAAGAAGAAGTGAAGAAAACTATCGTTTTCGTCACCCATGATATGGATGAGGCGATCAAGCTGGCTGATCGCATTTGTATCATGCGCGACGGAGAAATCGTCCAATTCGATACGCCGGAACAGATTCTGCGTAACCCAAAAGACGCCTATGTCGAGTCGTTCATTGGGAAGAACCGAATTTGGAACAGCCCGGAATACATCAAGGCGAAAGACATCATGATCACCGACCCGGTGTCGATTAGCGGCAAACGGACGGTGCTCCAGGCGATTGAGATTATGCGTTCGCGCAAGGTCGACAGCCTACTCATCACCGACCGTGACCGGACACTTGAAGGGCTCATCAAACTTAAAGACGTCCACGGCATTCAAGACAAGACGAAGCGGCTCGAGGAAGTCATGAACAAAGACTACGCCTACGTCTCAAGCGAGGACTCGCTCCTCGACATTTTGGCCGTCATGAACGAGACCGACCAAGGCTATCTCCCCGTCGTCACCGGCCCGATGTTAAACGGACTCATCACACGCAGCAGCTTGCTTTCCGTCCTCAGTGAGCAGTTCATGCAAGAGGAGGAAACGAAATGAATACGATTCAATCATTTTTCAATTACTTTGCGAGCAACACCGACCAAATCGGGACGCTCTTACTCGAACACTTACAGTTGACCGTCTTTGCGGTCTCGCTCGCGGTCTTGCTCGGTGTCCCGCTCGGCATTTTGATTTTACGGACGCCGCGGCTCGCGAAGCCCGTACTCGGTTTGACGAGCGTCGTCCAGGCCGTCCCGAGTCTCGCACTCCTCGGTTTTCTAATCCCGTTCATCGGCATCGGGTCGACGCCGGCGATCATCATGGTCGTCCTCTACTCGCTCCTCCCGATCGTGAAGAACACGTATACGGGACTGTCGAGCATTCCTGGTGACACGCTCGAATCGGCCAAAGGGATCGGCCTGACCGATCGCCAGATTTTAAGTAAGATTCAGTTACCCCTCGCCTTACCGATCATCATGGCCGGTATTCGCATTTCTGCGGTCACGGCCGTCGGACTGATGACAATCTCGGCGTTCGTCGGGGCTGGCGGACTCGGCTATCTCGTCTTCGCCGGGATTCAGACTGTCGACAACAACCAGATTCTCGCCGGGGCCATCCCAGCTGGTCTTCTCGCCTTGTTGATCGACTTCGTCGTCAGCCGTATCGAGTATAAAGTCGCACCGAACGGCATCGTCCTCGCCGACGGCCGCATGAAGAAGAAGACGCGCCGATCGAAGAAAGTCGTAAAACCGGCCTTCGTCATCGCGACAGCGTTCGCGCTTCTCCTCGGCGGTTCGATTTACGCGTTCACGCGTGAAGACGATACGATTGTCGTCGGCTCGAAGAACTTTACCGAACAACTCATTCTCGGAAATATCGTCGCCGACTTGATTGAAGAAGAGACCGACTTGAACGTTCGCCGACAACTGAACCTCGGCGGGACGCAAGTCGCGTTCAGCGCCATCCGCACCGGGGAGATTGACACATACGTCGAATACACCGGCACCCTGTCGGTCGACGTGTTGAACCAAGCGGTCGACAACGATCCCGACGCCGTCTACGCGAGCGTCAAACCACAGATTGAGGAACGTTTCGACGTCCAGACGCTCGACCCGATCGGATTCAACAACACATACGCGATCGCCGTCAAACAAGAAGACGCGGACCGTTATGCACTAGAGAGCATCTCGGACCTCGCCGCCGTCAGCGACGAGCTCGTCTTCGGCCCGACAATCGAGTTCTCGAACCGCGAGGACGGGTATCTCGGCTTGAAAGAGACATATCCGCTCCGCTTTAAAGATGTGAATCCGGTCGATGGCGGCCTGCGCTATACGGCGCTCATGAACGGTGAGAGCCAAGCGATTGACGGCTTCTCGACGGACGGGTTGTTGAAACGGTTCGAACTCGTCGTCCTCGAGGACGACCAACAGTTCTTCCCGCCGTATTACGCCGTGCCGCTCATCAACGGCGACACGTTGCGCGAGCATCCCGAGCTCGAAGGCGTGCTTAACTTGCTGTCCGGCAGAATCACGGACGAAGTGATGCAAGAGCTGAACTACCTCGCGGACGTGGAGAAACAACGCCCCGAGAAAGTCGCCCGTGACTTCTTGGTCCGTGAAGGACTCATCAACGAATAAAAAAGACGAACTCAATCTTTTACGATTTGATATGCTCCCCAATAGGTAGACAGATAAAATAACAAATCTGTTTATCTGATTGGGGAGTGTTTTTTTTATGGCGAGAAGTCGGCATT